>JAICJW010000499.1 GCA_025928215.1 Chloroflexia bacterium
GCGTCTGCCGAGCGAGGCGGCGATCCGGTCGAGGGCGCGGAGTTCGGTCAGATTATCCACAACAATCCGGCCAACGCCATGTTCAAGCGCCATGCGCAGTTCATCCGCACTCTTGGCGTTGCCGTGTAGATGGATCATCGCCGGGGGCATGCCGCCGTGGAGGGCGATGTGCAGTTCCCCGCCAGAGTTGACATCGAGGCCGACGCGCTCCTCCGCGAGAATCTGCACCATCGCCGTGCAGAGAAAGGCTTTCGAGGCGTACGAGAGGGTGAAGGTAGCGGGGGCGGGCAGGCGCTCGCTGAAGGCGCGGCGGAAGCGCCAGAGCGACGCGCGCAGATGTTCGTCATCGAAGAGATAGAGTGGCGTGCCGTAGCGGAGGGCAAAGGTCGTCAGGGGGACGTTGCCGAGCGTCAGCAGCCCCGCCTGATTGCGGCGCGCGCTGCGGGGCAACACGCGCTGTTCATCGGAAACCGTTGGGATCGCGTTCATGGATCGCCTTTCAACGCGGACGAATCAAGGCGCACATGGTACGGCAAGACGGCGCGAATCGCCAGCGCCACACTTGACATAATGAACGCTATTCCCTTGACATGGGCTGTGTCAAGTGGTATTGTCCCCATATTAGCAGTCGCATGGCGAGAGTGCTAATGAGGAGTGGGTAATGACCGATCAAGGGTTGAGCGCCCGGCAGGAGCGGATTCTCCGCCTTCTCGTGCGCGAATATACAGAGACGGTGCGTGCGATCGGCTCGAAGACCGTCGTTGAACGGGGCGGGCTGGATATTTCGAGCGCGACCGTCCGCAACGATATGGCGCTGCTCGAACGGATGGGCTTTATTCAGCAGGCGCATACCTCCGGCGGACGCACGCCGACAGACGCGGGCTATCGCTACTACGTCGAGCGGTTGATGGGTCAGCCGACCCTCTCCACGAACGAGCAGATGTTGATCCGGCACCAGTTTCATCAGGTCGAGGTCCATCTCGATGAGTGGGTGAAATTGGCGGCATCGGTGCTGGCGCGGGTGGCAGGCAATGTCTCGGTCGTCACGACGCCGCGCGCCCGTCTGCCGAAGGTAAAGAATGTCGAACTGATCGCCGTGCAGGAGAAGACGGCGCTGCTCGTCCTCGTTACGCGTGAGGGCGCGGTGCGGCAGGCGATGGTGACGCTACCCGACGCCTTCGACCAGACGGCGCTCCGCGCCGTCGCGGACGGTGTGAGTGCGCAGTTGGCGAATCTCGGTCGGAGCGAGATCGCGGCGGCGGCGGCGCAGATGGCCGGTATTGATCGCGTCGTCGCCGATGAGGCGGTACGGATGTTGCGCAATCTCGAAGAGGCGATGAGCGCGGAGGTCGTCCACGATGGCCTCGGCAATGTCCTGCAGCAACCGGAGTTCGATGGGCACGAGCGTGCGGGGCGATTGGTGGAGTTGCTGCGCGGTGGGGCGCTCCTGACCGCGCTTTTGCCCCAATTGCTCGTCGCGTCTGAGGACGCCGGGCGGGTTCATCGCGTGCAGGTGATCATCGGGGCGGAGAACCAGTGGGACGCGCTGCGGGACTTCGGCATCGTGCTGGCGACCTACGGTATCCCATCAGAAGTGACGGGCATGGTCGCGGTGCTTGGGCCGACACGGATGTATTACGAGCGGACGATCTCGTCCGTCCGCTACGTCTCGCAAGTCTTGAGCGATTTACTGACGGAGTTGTACACGACGCGCGATCCGCGTCTCGGCATCGCAAAATCATCGGGTGGTAGCGGGCTGTAGCCTGCTACCACCAGAAAAGGACGGTAGGATGAGCGAAGAGCAGACAGTAGACCAGGAGGCGACCGCGCCGAACGCCGCGCCGCCGGAGGCAGCGGCCACTGCCGCGGAGATCGCCCCGGATGATCTCGCGGGGCAACTGGACGCCGAGAAGGCACGGAGCGCCGAACTGCTCGACAGTTGGCAGCGCGCCCGCGCGGAATTCCTCAACTACAAGCGACGCGTCGAGCAGGAGAAGCAGCGCGACGCGCAGATGGCGGGATTGATCGTCATCGCGAAGGTGTTGCCGGTGCTTGACGATTTCGACCTCGCGCTGACGCATGTGCCGAAAGGAACGGAGAACGAGGCGTGGCTGAACGGCGTCGCACTCGTCGCGCACAAACTGCGCACGGTGTTGGAGAGTGAGGGCGTGCAGCCTATTGCCGCCGTCGGTCAGAAGTTCGACCCAGCGCTGCATGAGGCGGTGATGGTAGAGAGCGATGGCGGCGATGTCATCGTGGCCGAACTGCGGCGCGGCTATACGCTGCACGGCAACGTTATCCGTCCGGCGCTCGTCAAAGTGGGGCAAAGTAGTCAGTAGTCGGTAGGCAGTTGAGTGCGGAAGGCGCCGCGCGTTGCACCCACTGGCTACTGACCACGACTACTGACTACTGACTACTGGCTACTGGTAACTGAAAGGAATGAAGCACATGGCACGAACAATCGGTATTGATCTCGGGACGACGAACTCGGTGATGGCGGTGATGGAAGGCGGCGAGCCGACGGTCATTCCAAACGCCGAGGGGAGCAGGCTGACGCCTTCCGTCGTTGCGATGACCCCGGCGGGGGAGCGGCTCGTCGGCCAGTTCGCGAAGCGGCAGGCGGTGATGAACCCGGAGAACACCGTCGCCTCGGTGAAGCGGTTCATCGGCCGTAAATTTAGCGATCCGTCGGTGGCGCGGGATGTGAAGCTCGTCCCGTACAAGATTTCCGCCGCCGCGAACGGAGATGTGCAGGTCCATATGGGCGACAAGACCTACTCGCCGCAGGAAGTTTCGGCGATGATCCTGCAAAAACTGAAGACGGAC
>JAICJW010000600.1 GCA_025928215.1 Chloroflexia bacterium
CCGGTTTCGATGCCGAGGCCGTCGAGCATGTAGAGCAAATCTTCCGTGGCGAGATTGCCGGACGCCCCCGGCGCGTAAGGGCAGCCACCCAATCCGCCCGCCGCGCTGTCAAAGCAGGTGATACCGGCGACGAGGCCCGCGTAGGCGTTCGCGAGGGCGGTGCCGCGCGTATCGTGCAGATGCAGGGCCAGTTTTTCGACTGGCGCGATCTGGGTAAGGAGCGGCACCATTTCGGTGATCTGGTTCGGCGTCGCAATGCCGATCGTGTCGCCGATGGAGACCTCCGCCACGCCGAGATCAAAGAGCCGCCGTGTCACTGCCATGACGTGTTCCGGCGGGACGCGACCCTCATAGGGGCAGCCGAAGGCGGTCGAGACGTAGCCGCGCACCGTCAGCCCGGCCGGAAGCGCCCGCTCCATTATGGCGGCGAAGACCGCGAGCGATTCATCAATCGTCATATTGATGTTCCGCTTCGTAAAGGTCTCCGATGCGGCGGTGAACAGCGCGATCTCCCGCACACCCGCTTCAAGCGCCCGGTCGAGGCCGCGCGGATTCGGCACGAGAACGGGGTAGCGCGTGCCCGGTCGCTTCACAATGGCGGGAAAGACTAGGTCGGCATCCGCGAGCGCGGGGATCGCCTTCGGGCTGACGAATGAGGTCGCCTCCACGACGGGCAGGCCAGCTACGGAGAGCAGGTCAATGAAGCGGATTTTCGCCGCGGTCGGGACGAAGACCGGCTCATTCTGCAACCCGTCACGCGGGCCGACCTCAACGATGCGGACATTCATTCCTCACCCCCTACCCCCCCTCCATCGCCATGAGGTTTGCGGCACTCTCGGATTTCGTGCGGCGATGGAGAGGGGGAGATGTATGCCGTTGCTCCTTAAATGTACGGGCCGCGATTCGTCTGCATGGCGGCAAAGATGGCGATGGCAGCGAGCAGGCCGATAATCAGCCCATTACGCGTGAGCATCCCGCGCATGGCGGTATAAAGGATCACCGCGATGAGGAAAGCGATGCTCGCGACGGCGGAGGAGAGGATGCGGCGCTTACGCATCTTCCTCTCCCTGCTCCCGACACGCGGAAGGAGGGGCAGGCTCCAACTCGACCAGCACCGTGCCCCCCGCGACGCGATCCCCCTGCGCGGCATGGACCTGACGAATCCGGGCGGAGCCGGGCGCGGCGATGGTGTGCTCCATCTTCATCGCTTCGAGCACGACGAGCGGTTGCCGCGCGCTGACCTGCTCGCCCGGTCGGACGAGGACGCGCGTGACGATGCCGGTGAGCGGCGCTTTGAGGTCGGTCGCACCATCGAGTGTGCCCGCCCCACCGCCCGCGATCTGCTCCGGACTGAGCAATCCGGCGCGGCGGATCGCATAGGTCCGGTCGCGCCAGATGATCGCGAACGCATCCCGATCCGCGCCGCCGTCGTGCAGCGTGAAGGAATGCACCGCCGCGCCCTGCCGGACGAGAAGACGGGAGGGAGAGAGGCGGGTGAAGGAGACGAGAGCCGGAATGGGGAGGGTGATCTGCCAGCGGTCGTCATCGGCG
>JAICJW010000528.1 GCA_025928215.1 Chloroflexia bacterium
CATCTCGCTTCTGCGCGTAGGGAAGCCGGGCCGAGTAGCCATAGATCGGCACGACGATCACGCCTGCCGACTCGACCTCTGCCGCGAAGGTCAGCAGCCGCGCGATGTCCTCCAGACATTGCAGCCGCTCGTCCGCGTCCGCCGCGACGGGCCAGCTGCGATACCCCCCGACGATCCCAGCCACCCGCGCCGCGCCGCTACGCACCCGTTGCGCAATCGCGCGATGCTCGGCGCGCAGGGTGTCGCCGCGCACCTCAATCGCGTCGTACCCCCACGCCGCCGCCTGCTCGAATTTCGCTTCGAGCGATGGCGCGGGCAAGAGATTCTCCTGTACCGCAAGTCGTAGTGGCATCGTTTTCTCCCTAACCCCCGACCCCTTCCCGATGCGGGAAGGGGAGCGAGCCTTCATAAAATAACGGCATTACGAGCAACGCCCGAATATTCCGGTTACGTCACCCCTTCCCGACGCAAGAAGGGGCCGGGGGTTAGCGCCACCTACGCCCACCACATCCCGCCCGGGTTTTCGGTGAAGATCGCGTCCTTCAGCGTGCCAACTGCTTTCAGAAAGCCTTCATTCGGGGAGGCGAGCGCGTCTTCATGTTCGATGGAGAGTACGCCATCGAAGCCGATCTCCCGTAGTGTCGAGACGAACTGCCGCCAGAAAAGCAGATCGTGGCCATAGCCGACGGAGCGGAAAACCCATGCCCGGTTCGGAATGTCCGCATAATGCTTTGTGTCGAGGACACCATTGATCGCGACGTTATAGGGATTGATCGCCGTGTCCTTCGCGTGGACGTAGTAGACGATCTCTTTCAAATACCGCAGCGCCTGACAGGGATCAATCCCCTGCCAGAAGAGGTGCGACGGGTCCACATTGGCGCCAATCACCGGGCCGACGGCGTCGCTCATTTTGCGCATCGTCTCCGGGTTGTAGCAGAGGAAGCCGGGGTGCATCTCGAAGGCGACGCGAACGCCGTGCTGCTCGGCATAGTTGCCGGCGTCCCGCCAGTAGGGAATGGCGACAGTATTCCACTGCCAATCGAGGGTTTCGAGGAAGTCCGGCGGCCACGGGCAGGTCACCCAGTTCGGATATTTCGATCCTTCCGAATCGCCGGGGCAGCCGGAGAAACAGACGATCGTTTGCAATTCCAGTTTCTGTGCCAGTTCCGCCGTCTTGCGGAAAATCGTATCGCTCTTTTGCGCCTGCTCCTTATTCGGGTGCAGTGGGTTGCCATGACAGGAGAGAGCAGAGATTTCCAGCCCGCGCGACGCGAAGAGCGCCTTGTATTCCCGCACCTTGCCATCATCCGCAAGCAGGCCGTCCACATCAATGTGCGGCGTGCCCGGATAGCGCCCGGTGCCGATCTCCACGGCGGTACAGCCGGCCTCCGCGACGAAATCGAGCATCTGTTCAATCGGCTGGCTGGCAAAGAGCGGGTCGAAGATACCGATTTTCATTGGGCTGGCTCCCTTCGTCGTTCGCGCTTGGTTTTCTCTCTCCTCCATGATGCGTGCCACATTCGGAGGCGTCAAGGATGGGGAAGTTCGGAGTGCGATGTTCGAAGAAACACGTTCCCCCCTCCGAACTTCCCCACCGTGTATACTGCCGTGCATGATGGAGACGGAGGAACGAGCATACTGGGTGGCATGGGCGCGGGTGCCGGGGATTGGACCGGCGCGGCTGCGGCTCCTCGCCCGCGCCTTCGGGACGCTGAAGGCGGCGTGGCATGGCCGCGCGCTCGATCTCCGTGGCGCGGGGTTGGATGAACGGACGACGGTAAGCGCCATCAAAGCATTCGGATTCCTCGACCCGGCGGCGGAATGGGAACGGACGGTGCAGGCGGGCATTACCGTGCTCACCTGGAACGACGAGGAATATCCCGACCGCCTCCGTTCGATTGCCTCCGCACCCGCCATTCTCTATGTGCGGGGCGCACTGGTGGCGGACGACGCGCTTGCGGTGGCAATCGTCGGCACGCGCCGCGCGACCGCCTATGGCCGCGAGGTGGCGCACCGAATCGCGACCGATCTTGCGGCGGTCGGCGTGACCGTGGTCAGCGGCTTGGCGAAGGGAATTGACGGCATCGCGCACGACCGCTGCCTCGCCGCCGGTGGCCGCACGATCGCGGTGCTTGGGCATGGCATGAACACGATCTACCCGCCGGAGCATCGCAGCCTCGCCGCACGCATCGCCGATGGCAGCGGCGCGCTGATCACGGAATATCCGCTCGGCGCGCGGATTGACCCGGCGAATTTCCCGGCGCGTAATCGGATCATCAGCGGCCTCGCACTCGGCGTCGTGATCGTCGAGGCGGATCGCAAGAGCGGCGCCTTGATCACCGCCGATTTCGCCGCTGATCAGGGCAGGGATGTCTTCGCCGTACCGGGGAGCGTCCTCAGTCCGATGAGCGCGGGGACGA
>JAICJW010000206.1 GCA_025928215.1 Chloroflexia bacterium
AGGTTTGGCACCTCGATGTCGGCTCGTCGCATCCTGGGGCTGGAGAAGGTCCCAAGGGTTGGGCTGTTCGCCCATTAAAGCGGTACGCGAGCTGGGTTCAGAACGTCGTGAGACAGTTCGGTCTCTATCCGCCGTGGGCGTACGATCTGTGACCGGCGCTGGCCCTAGTACGAGAGGACCGGGCTGGACCGACCGCTGGTGTGCCGGTTGTTGCCAAAGCAGCACCGCCGGGTAGCTACGTCGGGACGGGAGAACCGCTGAGCGCATCTAAGTGGGAACCCCACCGGGAGATGACAGATCGCGCCTGTCTTGAACAGGTAAGCCCCCCGGTAGACCACCGGGTTGAGCGGCCGCACGTGGACAGCGGGCAACCGTTGGAGCGAAGCGGTGCGCATGGGCGAGGGCGGTTTTCTTCCCGCCCCTTGCAAGAGGGGGCGTGGGGGTGGCCCACGTCGCCCCACCTCGGTGTCGTGCTTTCCTGAGTGAATCCCTGCTGCGGTGGAGCAATGTCCTGGGTGCGTAGTGCGCATGCAGGATGGTGGTGGAGGGGGGGGTGCCGGGCGTGAGCGAACGCGGCGGCGATCCACCCGGTCCCATCCCGAACCCGGTCGTGCCCCCCGCCAGCGCTGGCGGAGTACTGGGCGGGCAACTGCCTGGGAAACGCGGCCCTCGCGCGTGGCACCCCCTCCCGCACCACCTCTCCCTCGTCTTCCCTTCCTCCTCTTTCCTTCCTCCTGTCGCGGGGTGGAGCAGCGGCAGCTCGTTGGGCTCATAACCCAAAGGTCGTGGGTTCGAATCCCACCCCCGCTACCATTCCTTTTCGAAGACGTCTGAATACGCTACCCAACCGGGTAGCGTTTTTGTCTGCTTAGAATAGTCCTAGTTGTTTGACTGGTCGAGCCTCCCTGGCGCTGGCGAGGTCGCTCGTCGCCGTCAGCATTGGGAAGTGGTAGTCATGATCGCGCGCGTCCTCGAAGAGGTCGGTGAAACGGTCGGCCATGTCACGGAGACGGCGCAGGAGGTAATTCGTGTCTTCGTCTCTCGCATAGTTTTCGAGGCGACCGAGTGTGCCGTCCACCCGTTGATACACTTCCAGGCGTTCGCCGACCGCGATACCGCGCGCCGCTTCGGCGAGCCGCCGGTTGCTGTCGCTCGAAAACGTCTTCTCAGTCACCGTCTCCCATCGGCAAATCTGGCGCGGATCGTACTCTTTGCGCTGGATGCGGCCCGCGAATCCAAAATAGAGGTCGCGTACGGCTTCGTTCGATCCCTCGACGAAAAGCGTAACGGCTTCCTGCAGGAATTCGCGTAATAGCGGTTCTTCGCGGCGACTGCGGAGGCTACTCCCCTTCATGATCGTCCGGCCATCACGTTCGACAAGGGCATAGTTCTTCATTTTCAATGAAACCATGCCGGCATACGAGCCGTCATATGCGAGTTCGATGCCGGTTGGGAGCGCCTTCGCAATGCGCTCAAGAAAGCGTTCCTCGGATGGTTCGTCGGCGGGCACGGAGGCGGGCGGCACGAAATAGACACCATCCGTATCCACTTCAATCGGCGTCGCCCCATTCGCTTCCAGTTCACGCACCACCGCTTTAATGATCTCCTGCCCGCGCAGTGTGACATCTTCAGCCGCGCCAAAGTCGTTGAAGAAGGCGCGCGAATAGCCAAGATTGCCGTAGAACGAGTTGATGAGTACTTTGAAACTGCCCTGGATACCCTGCCAGTAGCCGCGCTGGCGACCCGTCGCGCGGCGGGTTTCCGCCTTCGCGTGGAGCCGCCGTTCCGTCAGCGTCCGCAGCAGCGGCAGCGTGACGCCGAGCGGATCGCGCCGCGACCCAATCCGCCACGTCAGCATGATGCTCGGATACATGCTTGCGACATCGCACTTGACGACCGGTTTGAAGACACCGGCGCGCAGCACATCCGCGTAGCCGCCGGGATAGTCGCGCGGCGGTTCCGGCTTCGGCACGGATTGTCGCTCACCGAGGTAAATGCGCACCATCAGATCGTTGATCTTCTCGCCGGGGCCACCCGTCGCGATGTCCTGCAACGCATCCGGAACGATTTGCGACTGATAGAACTCTGTCGGCACACAGAGGTCACTGAGGATCGCCACATCGCGCACATCATCGAGCGCATAGCGGACGACGCGCGTGCGATCTTCCTCCCAGATGCGGGCGATCTCCGCGCCGGGGATAAACTCGCGGTCGTCGCGCGTGTACCCGAGCGCTTCGACGACATTCTTGAGGCCGTAACTGGAGAGATTGCCCGCCACATCGTACCGCTGTATTTGCTGGTACGTGTCAATGACGTGCCGTCCGTAGATGAAGTGCTGCTGATAGGGGATCGAACGCGCGCCAACCTTGAACTGCGTTCGCGCGCTATTGCCGGGGCGGAGCGGCGAACCGTCCCGCCCCCACGGAAGGATCATGTTGTTGGCGGCTGCCCGGGCGAGGAAGTAGGGAAAGTCGTAGTTGAAGATGTTGTGGCCCTCGATAACATCGGGATCAACATCGCGGATGAAGGCGGTCAGATCTTCGAAAATCGTCACTTCGTCCTCGCCCGCCGCGCCGAACAGCCGTTCCTCGCCCGCGCTCGTGCGGACGCTGACGAGGAAGATGCGAGCATGGGGCACGAACGGATCGAGCGAGGTCGCCTCAATATCGAGTTGCATACGGAGGAGGTCTTCGTACACCATCCCCTTGAAGAGCGTCCGGCCAGAACTTGTGAGATATTGCTGGATCGGTGAATTGAAGACGAGCGATTCGTCGCCGGCATCGCGCACGCGGCCGCGCACATCCTGAAAGACGTTCCAATTCCGGCATTCAACGAACCAGCAATACGCTCCGTCACCGGCTAGCCGCATTGCGCGCACATTGCTCGTCAGATCAGACCACGCGGGTTCGTGCGTCATCAACAACCAGGGGCGGAATGAGGCGCGCTCCTCCGTCACACGGCCATCCACGCGCCGGTAGACGCGCATGCGATCCGGCCCGCCGCGTTCGACCGCGACAATGCGCTCGGTTGGGTCCGCGCCATAGAGATAGCGATTCAGGGCGTCATCCGTCACCGGGGGTGTTTCAATTGTGATCGGTACCTGTCTGTCGGTCATCGCGTCCTCATCTTGCCATGGTTAGGATACCACGGCACGGACGCCGTATACTTGCCCCGATGAATGGACGAAAGGAGCGAATATGCAACGACCGATCGTCGGCATTCTCGGGGGCATGGGTCCTGCCGCGACCGCCGACCTCTACGCGAAAATCATCGCCGCGACGCCCGCGACGCGGGATCAGGATCATCTGCACGTCGTGATCTGGGCCGACCCGACCGTCCCCGACCGCTCGACCGCGCTCTTGCAGGGCGGCGAAGATCCAACCCCGTGGTTGCTGCGTGGTGCGGCGCAGTTAGTTGCAATGGGCGCGTCATTCATCGCGGTTCCCTGTAACACGGCGCACGCCTTCTTTCCCGCCATTGAACGAACGATCACCGTGCCACTCATTCATATGATGGATGAGACCGCCACGGCGGTTGAGTGCGCGCATCCCTCCATCGAGCGCGTCGGCTTGCTGGCGACGACGGGTACGATCGCCAGCGGGCTATATCAGCGGTGGTTCGCCAAACACCATATCGAGGTCATCGCCCCGAATGACGACCAGCAGGAACAGTTCGTGATGAGCGCGATCCATCGCGTCAAAGCCGGTGAGACCGGGCAGGGGGCAACCAACGCGCTCGCCGAGGCCGCGAGCTTCCTCGTGGCGCATGGCGCGGAAGCCTTGATCGCCGGATGCACGGAATTACCGCTGATCTTCCGCGACGGCGACGCCTCCGTGCCGGTGATAGACCCGACGTGGATCCTCGCCGAGGCAGTCGTGCGGCGTGCACGCGCATCGCAACGCGCGGTGGGTGGCCGATGATATTCAATCCCCGGCAGCGAATCACGGCGGAAAGCCCGCTTGAGCCATTCCTCGAAGCATACGGCGCGGTTCCTGCTATTCTCAAAGCGGAGTTGCGAGATGTTACGCAGGCGGAAGCGTCCGCGGCGACGCGTGCGGACGCGTGGTCCATCGCGCAAATCATCACGCATCTCCTCATCGCGAATGCCTATGCGCGCCAGACCTTCGCAGGCGGCAGTGGTCCCGAACGAGGCATGCATATCATGCGGCCCGTGCCACGCCAGCCGCTCGAAGCGTTGATTGAGACATTCCGGCAGGAGCGGGAAACCGTGCTTGCCGCCATGCGGAACCTCCGGTTCGAGGAGTGGGACGCCGAATGGCCCTATCGCACCGGGAAGCGGACGGGGCGGCAACTCATCGCGCAGTTCGTCCGCCACGATGACACGCACCTGCGCCAGGTGCGCGAGACGCTGCAATCGGTGCGCACAATGGAAGTGTAGTCACGCCAGCGAATGTGGGGTGCAACGTACAAGGAGGTTCATGGATACATTCGCGCGCACAGATGCGACTACTCTGACGCGACGAACCGGACACGGGTGGCGCTCATCACGGCGGTGCATTTATGCGGTTGCTCCGGCGGCGTTCGCATATTCCGGTGTGAGGAACCGCCCGCTCCCCGCCGCCGCGACGATTGTGCCGTTCTCATAGACATCGTGCCCACGTACGATCGTGCCGTTCTCATAGACATCGTGCCCACGTACGATCGTACGGACGACGCGCCCGCGATATGACCGCCCCTCGAAGGCCGACCATTTCTGCCGCGTCAATAAGCCTTCCCGCGTCACTGTCGCTTCCGCGTTGGGATCGTAGAGCACGATGTCCGCGTCCGCGCCAATGGTGAGCGCACCCTTGCGGGGTGCGAGGCCGAACAACCGGGCGGGCGCCGTCGCGGTTCGCCGAACGATGTCGGGCCACGACCAGCCGCGCACATGGATCGCGTTGTCATAGACGACCGGGAGCATGTGCTGAATCACTGACAGACCTTGCGGCGCAGCGAAGATGTCGTTCCACCCCGCCTCTTTTGAGGCGATGGTATAGCCGCAGTGGTCGGAGCACACGAAGTCGAGCGAGCCATCGGCGAGGCCGCGCCACAGCGCCTCCACATCGCCGCGCGTTCGCAGCGGCGGGGCGCAGCGTGCGAAGCCTCCCTTGCGCGCGAGGTCGGAGACATCCATGACGAGATACTGCGGGCAGGTCTCGGCGGTCACATTGACGCCGCGTGTTTTCGCGGCCTGGATAAATTCGAGCGCCAGTTGACAGGAGACGTGCGCGATGTGCAGCCGCCCGCCCGTCACTTCGGCGAGGAAAATGGCGCGCTGCACCGCCTCTGCCTCATAGGGTGCGGGGCGCGACCGCGCATGGGCGAGCGGCTCGACCTGCCCCGCCTCGCGCATCCGCCGGATACCCGCCGCGACGAGATCGGCGTTCTCCGCGTGAACGGTGAAGATCATACCGGTATCGCGCAGCGCTTCGAGCGTTCGCATGATGTCGGAATCGCTGACCGGCACCATCCCCGCCGACCCGCCGACCATGAACGCCTTGAAGGCAATCGCGCCCGCCTCGCGCATTGCGGCGAGATCGTCCGGCGTCGTTGTGCCGCCGACGACCGCGCCATACATCGCGACATCGCCCACCGCGTTCTTTACCGCCGCTTCCCTGCGGATACGGAAGGAATCACCGTCCGCCGCCAGCGGTACGGCCTGCGGCATCTCAATGATCGTGGTGATGCCACCGGCGGCAGCGGCCATCGTCGCGGTATGGAACCCCTCGATGAGTGGTTCATCGGGATCGCGGGCGTGTACATGGGCATCCACGCCACCGGGAAGGACGAGCAGCCCCGTAGCGTCTATCGTCCGATCCGCTGCGTGCGTGCTCGCATCCTGTTCGATGCCGACGATCCGCTCGCCTTGAATGCGCAGGTCGGCGCGCAAAAGGGCAGTTTCCGTGACGAGCGTGCCTCCGCGAACGATGATCGTGTCGTCGTGTGAATGATCTTGCATCATGTCGCCCCTTTCGCGGTCGCATCATGATCGCCCGCTGGCGGCAGGTCGCCGCTCGTCCGATAGAGCCGGTCGCCCGCGTCGCCGAGGCCGGGAACGATGTAGCCGTCCTCATTGAGTGCGCGATCGAGCGCGGCGACGTGGATTGAGACATCGGGGTGCGCATCGAGAAGCCGCTGGACGCCATAGGGCGCGGCGATGATCCCGACGTAGGAGATGTTGCGTGCTCCCCATTCCTTGAGAATCGTGATCGTCTTCACCGCACTGCCACCTGTCGCCAACATCGGATCGAGGACGAAGCAGGTATCCACGGTGGCGAGGCGCGGCAAGCGGTTGTAATACGTGACGGGCTGGAGCGATGCCTCATCGCGATAGAGGCCGATATGCCAGACCTGTAGGGAAGGGAAGAGCGCCAGAAAGCCGTCCACCATGCCGAGGCCGGCGCGGAGGACGGGCACAATCGCGAACCGCTCGCTGAGCATCGTACCGTCGGTCTCCTCAAGGGGCGTCTGCACGCGCGTCGGGGTCGGGATCATCGCCGCCAGTGCTTCGTAGGCGAGGCAGACCGTGAGGTCGGTCATCGTGTGCCGGAATGTGGCACTATCCGTCGTCATATCCCGCAAAATCGTCAATTTGTGCGCGACAACGGGATGGCGCGATACCCGCAACTGCGACATGCCTGCAATCGCATCGCGCGCCGGTTGTGGCTGGCCGCGCATCGGCTTGCCCGCGTGCATGAACATCCTGCTGCATCCCTCCCGCTGGCATCTGGCATGATCGGGCGATAGCGTATCACACAATTTCCGCCAGTTGACCGATGGGTCCGCGTCGGCTATGCTGATCGTTATTCGGGGTGTGGCGCAGCCCGGTAGCGCACCTGCTTTGGGAGCAGGGGGTCGGAGGTTCAAATCCTCTCGCCCCGACCATCTTTCGTCAAATATCGCAAGAGAACCCGCCCTGACAGAGAGGGCGGGTTCTTCATAATGCGGTATCATCTCGCTGTCGGTGTCGTGCAGCGCACTCATCGCGACAGAAGGGAGATGCCACTTGGACACGCGGAGAGAATCTCGTACCGATGATCGCCGGAAGCCAGTTCTTGGCGTTCTGGTGTCACTGCGACCCTCCGGACTTGGCGAGGAAGTGGACGCCGTGGTCCGGCAGTTTGCCGGCCGGGCGACTCAGGCACTGGAAGCAGCGGGCGGTGCACCGGTGCTGATTGATATTACCGCCGACGTGCGGCCCGATCCGGCGGCGTTGATCCGCCAATGCGCGGGGCTGTTGATCCTCGGTGGCGCGGATATTGACCCGACCTTCTACGGCGATTCCCCGCACCCGGCAACCTATGGCGTGGACCCGGAGGCGGATCGGTACGAGATCGCCGCGGTACACGGCGCGCTCGAGTATGGCACGCCTGTTGTCGGCATCTGCCGGGGGATGCAGGTGATCAACGTAGCCTGCGGCGGCACCCTGGTGCAGGACCTCGGGGCGGATACGCCCCATCACGGGCCGCCGGATGCGATCATGGTGACACAGCAGGCACACATTGACACCGATTCGCGGTTGGGGGTCATCCTGGGCCGGACGGAGATCGCGGTGCGGACGGGGAACCATCAGGCGGTGCGGCACGTCGCGCCTGATTTCACGGTCGTCGGGCGGGCCGAGGATGGCGTGATCGAGGCGATTGAGCACGCGAGCGCGTGGATGGTCGGTGTGCAGTGGCACCCGGAAGACCCACTCGCCGATGCACAGGACCTCGCCGCGATTGCAACGGCCCTGGTCGAGCAAGCGGCCGCGCATGCTGCCGGTCGCGACGCGACGAGCGTGGTATACTTGGCGTGACAGTCGCGTATTGCGTATTGCGATGAAACATCGCGCACCGATTTTCGTATCTAAAGAAATAGCCGCACGCGGGTGCGATTTGGATTGGATGAAAGCGAATCGAACGATGATGGCAACGCAGACGACGAATGACGACAGCGAAATTCTCGAAGCAATCGTCCACGATAATCCCCGAACAGGTCTCTATCATCACGGCCCGGCAATC
>JAICJW010000501.1 GCA_025928215.1 Chloroflexia bacterium
GGGCCGTGGGGCGGCTCGGTCAGGAGCGTGCGCAAGGCGGGAAGCGTTTGCAGGACGCGGTCGCGCTCGGTATCGGAGAAGTAGAGCGCGCCCTCCTCGTGCCACGCCGGATCGGTGTCCGGGTTGAGGAGCGCGAGCCGTTCTTCCGCCGCCGCGCCGCCGAGGGTGATGAGGAGGTCGAGGAGCGCCACGATCTCCGGCACGCGCTCGCGGTAGGGGCGCGGATGAGCGCGCAACAGACCGAATGGCCCACGCGGCGCCGGTTCCTCGGCGGGTTCGTCGAGGAACCGGCGGACGAGACCTGCCGCCTCGCGCACCGAATAGGCGAAATGCGCGTACCGTTCGCTCGCCATCGCTTGCACGAGGACCCACGTCAGGTAGCCATTCCAATAGCCGGGCTGATGGCGCTGGGCGAACGTCGCATAGGTGGCGGCGAAGTCGGGCGCGATCGCATCGCGGGCGGCGGGGTCGGCGCGGCACTGGGCGATGCGATCGCGCACCTCCGCCGATCGCGCCACCGCCCAGAGTTCGCTCGCCATCGCTCCCCGCCTCCCTCAGCCATGCACCCACCGCCGCGCGCATCCTACCGGGCAATGCGGGAGCGGGCAAGCGGCAAATTCCTGGCGCGCGGGGTGCGGAAGCCGCATTGTCACAGCGTTGTGCGGAAGCATTGAGCCGGTGGTGGCGGGCTTTAGCCTGCCTCAAGATCATCGCGGATCGTTCGCACTGTATGATCCGGCAGTGAGAGGACGATGAAGGAGGGCAGACCGAGCCGCTTCCAGAGCGGGAACGGTTCCTGCCCCGTGAGGCGCGAAATGAAGAGGGTAATTACCGCTCCATGTGCAACGACAACGATCGTCTCGTATGGATGCCGCGCGCACACCGCGCCGACCGCCGTCTCATTGCCCATACTGCGTCGCTCCGGCTGCGCGAAGAAGCGGGCAATCGTCGCCTCCAGTTCCGCGGAACCGAGCCAGCCGAGGCCGGTGCGGTCATTTTCATGCAGTCCCGCGATCACCTCCATCGGTAGATCAAGCCGCGCCGCGACGATCTGGCCGGTCTCGGTCGCTTTCGGTTCAGGGCTGGCGACGACGACTGCCGCTCGATAGGCGGCGAGGCGTTCCGCCAGCGGGATGCAGCGCGCCCGCCCCACCTCCGAGAGCAGCCATTCGCATGACGGCACGCCCGGTTCAAGGGCGGGCAGGGAGTGTTTGACGAGAATCAGACTGCGCGACATTCCACATTGCTCCTTCCCGCCGACTGTCGCATACGTACCCCCCCGATCAGCAAGCCGCAACGCCCGTCATCCGTGAAAGCAGGAATATGCCGCTGATGGTGGTCGTTGTGCGATCCTGACAACCTGAATCATCTGAGCGCTGGGACGCGCAGGGAGGTCTGCATGACAACGACGGTTTGCACCGGCACAAATCTCGGCGAACGCTCGCCGGATTGGGTTTTGCCCCGGCTCGATGGCGGTGAACTCGGCCCTGCGGCGGTACGCGGTACGAAGACGCTCTTTTTCTTCTGGGGGAGTTGGTGACGCTGCCGGGATCAACTGCCCGGGTGGCAGCAATTCGCCCAGCGCAATGCCGGCAAGGATTTCCGGTTCGTCTCGGTCGCGGTGGATAATCAGGGCGCGGAAGCCGCCCGGCCATGGGCGGAAAAGGCGGGCGCGACCTTCCCGACCGTCGTTGATCGCGACAACGCCCTCGCGGCGATCTACGACTACAAACTGATCCCGAACGGTATCTTCCTCGATGAAGAGGGAATCATCCGCTACCGCAAGTTCGGCGGCTTCACCATCGAGAACGCGGCGGATGTTGCGGCGATCCAGCGGCTGATTGATGGCGAAGTCATGCAGGTCGAATTGGATGCGAAGGATGCGCCCTATCATCTCAGTGAGAGCGACCGCGCGCTCATTGATACCCGAATGCGGCTTGGCGCGGAACGCTTCGCGCGCGGCGCGCAGACGGACGCCATCGCGGAGTGGGCGCACGCCCTCCATCTCGATCCCGAAAACCTGACGATCCGCAAGCAAATCTGGATGGCGCGGTACCCGGAGAAGTTCCACCCGACGATTGATTTCGACTGGCAGAAGGGCCAACTCGCCCGCGAGCGCGCGGAAGAGATCGCGCAGGGTATCTGCGGCCCGGATGGCTGCCCATTGCCACACCGGTAGGATGAGGTATCGAAGGTTGCGCGCGTCGCGGTTCAGAGGACAATCGCTTCACGGAGTACGTCTCGAGCCGTAGTCCGTATACACATACTCTCATCGCATCTCCGCGCGTGGCTGGCGGCGATGGATGGACAGACTCAAGCCCAGCCAGACGCCGGACATGGTGATTATCAGGCCAAGCGCATATGGCATGAGCGACCAGAGGCCGACCGCTTGCGCGAGATTGCCTGCCAGCCACGGAAAGAGCGCCGCGCCCATGCTGCCGAGGCTGGCGAGGAAGCCGACCGCGCTCGGCACCAGACGGGCGGGTACGAGGCCAGGTACCAGCGCGATCGTCGTCGGATAGATCGGCCCGAGCGCGTAGCCCGTCAACCCGAGTCCGAATGCCGCGAGGGCGGGCAGCGGCGCGAGCCAGATCACGAGCACGCCGATCCCCGCGCCGATCAGGCAGGCGCGGATCAGCGATGCGTCCGGGATCGCGCGGCGCGCGGCGAGCCGTGCCAGCGTCAGCCGTCCGAGGGTGATGCCGAGCCAGTAGCCGCTCACTGACCAGCCGGAGAGCAGGCTTCCGTGGTGCCGCACTTCGATGAGGAAACTGTAACTCCAACTGCCGAGGCTCA
>JAICJW010000531.1 GCA_025928215.1 Chloroflexia bacterium
AAACACAGCGATTGAGCTCGGTGTTCCCTGCCATTCACCAACTCCGCGGAAGAGCCACGGAACAGGAGCAATCGGAGGGAGCACCGCAGAGGACAGCGGCAGCGGCGGCGGGCCAGTCACCCCGAGAACGGCCCGAGGCCGGCGGAGCGGAGGACGTCCACCACCCGCTCCGCCTCGCCTGCGGCCAGCAGGTCCGCAGGCGTCCCGCCTCCTAGCCGCTCATCCGGCTCGACCATGAAGAAGTGCAGGGTCTCCGGGTCCATCTCCGCCGCGTGCGCCGCCGCGATCACCGCCGCCAGCCCGGGCAGCGGCGTCCCATCGCCAGCGAACTGCCACGCGGGGTACAGGCTCGATCGCCGGTCCCTGGTGAGCACGGCGATCAGTCGCCCCGCTTTGACGAGCTGATGCAGCCGCTGCCGGGAGACGCCCAGCCCCCTCTGGACGAGCGCGGCGGGCAGGCACTCCGCCGTCAGCCGGGCGCGGTCCTCGAGGACGCGGGCGAGGTTGCGCGCGCGCGCCTGGACGAGCGCCTGGTGCGCCCGATCACGCTCCTCGGCTTCGGTGACGGACGCGGCCGGGTCCGCAGGGGCATGCGCGAGTTCATCCCGGGAGCGCTGCAGATCGGCGAGCGGTTTCTCTGCAACGAGTTGCGTGAAGGCGTCGAGCAATTCCCGGCGCCGCGCGCGCTCCCCCGCCGGGAATGCGGACAGATTGGCCTCGACAGCGGCTGACATGGTGCATCGTTCTCCTTACGAAGACTGTACAGTCCTTCGTCAAGTCTGTCAAGAGTCGTCCGCCCGGCCGCAGTCGAGAGGGAGGCGGGAAGGGGCGATCTGACGGAGTCTGCGATGCAGAGGAGTCTCCGACCGATTTCGCCGGCGCGGGATTCGCATATCAGTCATTCCTCCCGCTTGGCTCGCGATGAGTACGGCACGGCTGAACGGCATTCATAAAATGGAAGAAGCGCCTGGGCGGCGACGAAGGGCAGGTCGCCCATCCCCTCACAAAGCGGAAGTTGCACCTGTCGCTCACGCCCTACGCACATCTCGACCCAAACACAACGCGCCTACAGATCGCCTTCCGCAACGATGCGCCGCATCCGGCATCGGGGCGTTCGGGGGCGCAGTCCGCGATGTCCGGCCCCTCCCATATGGCGCATGCAGGGAAACGGGTGTCGGAATTCCTGAAGAAGAGGTAGCGGCGGCACCGAATGGCAGTCTTGCGCTTCATGCTGACCCTCTATTTCGCGGCGATGCTCGGTGTTGCCGGGCTCGCCAAGATGGAGCAGCCCGCCCTGTTCGCGGCCCTGAGCGTCGTGCAGGCATACCTGCTGATCGCACGGCGTGCGGCCCCTTGCGGGTGTTACGGCGCCTGGTCCACCCGCAACATTGCCGGTGCGAGCGCGACGACAATCGCCCTGCTGACTGGCTTCGCCGGCCTCTATCGGGGGCTTGTATGCCACGGAGCGGCGATCGCCGCTCCGTGGCGCGTCCTCGCCGTCGCGCTGTTTGTCGGGTGCGAGGGATGGATCGGATGGCGCACCTGGCAACGGCATCGACCACCGCACCGCGCGTCTTGCAGCGCTCGCGCCGTCACCGGACGTTGACAACGGGGCGTGCCGCAATTTCCCTGATCGTCATCCGCCAGCGTGCGGTGGCGCGGTGGGCAGTTGCACCGTGACGCGGAGCCCGCCGGCGGCCCGGGGGGTGAGAGTGAGGGTTCCGTCGTGTGCCTGGGCGATGCTTTTGACGATCGCCAGGCCGAGGCCGACACCCGCGTGGTCGGTGGCGATGCGCTCGGTGCCGCGACGAAACGGCTCGACAAGCGTGGAAACGAACTGCGGGGTGAGCTGCTCGCCGGTGTTCTCGACGGTGAGCACCACACATGCGGGGTGAGCGCTGGTCGCGATCCACACGCTTCCCTGTTCCGGCAGGTTGTGGACGATCGCGTTGTGCACGAGGTTCGTACTCAACTGCAGCAGGAGCGCGTGCGATCCGATGGTGGGGGCCATGTCGCCGGAGATCTCGATGGTGAGGCCGCGTTTTTCTGCGAGGGGTAGGAGTGTTTCAGTAGCTTCTTCCGCGATGAGGGAGAAGTCGATGTGCTCTCGGGTGAAGGCCCGCGGGTCGGCGCGGCTGAGCAGGAGCAATGCTTCCGTGAGGTCGATCGCGCGGGCGTTGACGGCGTGGAGGCGGTCGATGAGTTTGCCGTTGTCGCGGTTCGGATCCTTGCGGGCCACGTCGAGCAGCGTCTGCGTGATCGTCAGCGGGGTGCGCAGCTCGTGGGAGGCATTGGCCGCGAATCGCCGCTGTTCGGCGACGTGTGCTTCAAGCCGCGCGAGCATGGTGTCGAAGGCATCGGCGAGTTCGCGAAACTCATCGCTGCGGCCCGGTAGCC
>JAICJW010000221.1 GCA_025928215.1 Chloroflexia bacterium
ATAGGTTGGCGCGGGATTGCTCGCGTCACCGGCGATAGAAATATTCGGCGGTGCCTGCGGCTGGAAGGTATTGTCGCCGGTCTGAATCTGCCCCTTGATGATCTCCGTGGCGAGCAGGCCGTTCGTCACCTTGCCGTTCGTCAGTTCCATCCGCCCTTTATCGAAATATTGCACGAGGCGCTTTCCGCCTTGTACGTCCGCATAATCCTCCATTTGCCCGTCTTTCGCGGTCTCGAGCGGCCCCCAGAAGTTTGTTGTCACCGCTTCGCCCGCCTGCCACTGCGCCTGAAACGCGGGGTCGGCGAATTTGGAGGCCGCCTGTGCCCCGGTGGAGGCCGTCACGAGCGCGATGGCCAGCACGGCCACGAAGGTAATCCGGCTCCGATGCATGATCTCCTCTTTCCCACTCCACGCCAATCTGCCGCAACCGGCGTGACAATACCGGAATCGTCGCCGTCTGTCGAGCAACGCAAATCCACGCATCAAGAGAAATTCGGCGGGGTCTCGCCAGATATTTTCACATGCCTGCACCGCTACGGATCGCCTGCACGCAGCGCAGGTGCTCGGCGAACGCTGCCCGGTACAGCCTGCCGGCATAGCTGATCCGTGCCACCCCGAGTTCCCGCAACCGGGTAAGCGAGGGGCCATCGGGCAACGCGAAGATATTCACCGGCCCGGGAATTCCCGCGACCAACGCCGCGATCGCCGCCTCTTCGCGGACAAAGATCGGGTAAATGCAATCCGCCCCGGCTTCCAGATAGAGACGCGCCCGCCGGATTGCCTCCGTCACGCGCGCTGCCGGTTCACCGACCTGGCGCACGAAGAGATCAATCCGCGCGTTCACCACGATCTCCACACCCGCCGCTCGCCCGGCCCGCTTGACGGCGGCGAGATATTCTGCCTGTGCCTCCGGATCGCGGAGGAGGCTTTGACCGGAATGATCGGTGTCTTCGATGTTGCACCCCACCGCGCCCGTCGCCAGCAGGCGCGTGACGAACTCCTCCGCTCCCAGGCCGTAGCCGCCCTCGAGATCGGCGGTCACCGGCACCGCGACCGCACGCGCGATGCGGGCAATGGCGGCGAACATCTCCCCCGGCGGCGTCTGCTCGCCATCGGCCCACCCGAGGCAGGCAGAGACGCCACTACTCGTCGTCGCGACGGCGGGGAAACCGGCCTCGGCGACGATCCGGGCGCTCGCCGCATCCCACGCATTCGGCAACACGAGCGGTTCCGGGGCGTGATGCAGCGCCCGCAGCGTCGCGGCATGCGCGGCGAGGAGTGCGGGATCGTGCGCCGTCGCATCATCTCTCGGTATCGTCATCTATCTGCCCCACTCCTTCTCCACATCACGCCTCAGATCTCTGCCCCGTGACCGTAATACATCGTGTCCTCGCGCGATCCGCCCTGTCCGTCCCCGGCGGTGTGATACTCGGCGATCAGTTCGATGGCGCGCAGGTACTTGACCATCTTGTAGCCCAACTGCGTCTCGACCCGCAGGCGGAGCGGCGCCCCGTGGGGCAGCGGCAGCGGTGCATCATTGAGTGCGTAGGCGAGACTTGCCAGAACGATATGCATACCCTCACCTATCCGACGCCGGGGCGATGCGTTCCTGGATCAGTCGCAGGAGGACCGCAGTATTACTGATCTCTCCCGCGTGCGACGCGTAGATGAGTGTGACGGGGCCGTGCCGCGCCCGCTCCGCCAGTGCATCGAGGGTCGCATGCGCCGCAGGGGTCGCCAGCTCGGTCTCGTACCGTGTCTGGAACTCGGCCCATTTGTCCGGATCGTGATCGTACCAGTGGCGCAGATCGTTGGAGGGCGCGATCTCCTTCTCCCAGGCATCGAGTTTGGCCTTAACCTTGCTCTCGCCCCGCGGCCAGAGCCGTTCGGCCAGCACGCGATAACCATCCTCCTTCGCGGCCGGATCATACACACGTTTCATCGCAATCATGGGATTTCTCCTTGTACCGTCGGCATCACACTATCCGGCGCTTGGGACGGCGGGGACACGCGTGTCCTCAGTTCCCGCCGCAGTAGTTTCCGCTGCGGTTGTGCCCGCCCGGACGATGAGGATTGGGCACGGTGATTGATCGAGCACCTCTTCCACCGTACTGCCGAGCGCCCAGCGCACCACGCCACCGCGCCCGTGGCTCGCCATCACGGCGATCCCCGTTGGCCGCTTCGCGAGATAGGCCGCGATCATCTCCTCGGCACGGCTTGTCACGCTGCGCTCCCAGCGAGTTTCCACCGCGAAACCCGGCTCGCGCAGGCGCGTGGCGATTGCTTCGAGATATTCCTCGACGGCCCGCTCCTCGTCGCGCTCCATCTCGTCGCTCACGGGAGAGTAGGCGGAGTACCCGGCGTCCCATCCGCTGCTGGCAAGATAGGCAAGACTCGGGATGACCCGCAGGAGCGTCAGTGGGATCGAGAGCGCGGTGGCGATCCGCGTCGCGATCGGCAGCGCTTCCTCCGCGAGGTCTGAGCCATCGAGCGTGACCGCAACCGCCGTAATCGCCGCCTTGCCTTCCGTGGATGCGTCGTCACCCGGTCGCACCACCAGTATCGGAATGATGGCGTGGCGCAAAACATGTTGTGCGACGCTCCCCACGCGCATGCGTTCCAGTCCCGTCCGGCCATGCGTGCTCATGACAATGAGCGAGCATCCCCCATCCTCGCTCGCGGCGAGGATCTCGTTCGCGGGGTTGCCATGACGCACGACCGTCGTCACCGTGAGGCCATGAGCGCGTATGGCGACCGCGACGGACTCCAGGTAGGCAGTGCTTTCGGTGACATGCCGTTCATCTCTCTCCTGCCCAGCAGTGCTCGGGAGCCCGGAGTGTTCAGGGATGGGCTCAACGACGGCGAGAAGGCTGATACGCGCATCGCGAGCATGGGCGAGGGTGGCGGCATAGGGAACGGCGGCGGCAGCGAGGCGCGAGCCGTCGAGCGGGACGAGGATATGGCGACTGCCCGGATCATTCGATCCCGCGTAGTAGGCTTCGGCATCCCGCAGGGTGCGCGCTTCCTGCCCGGTATCGAGTCCCGGCGTCTGCGCCGCGAGACTCGGCAGTCGTCCCGCTTGCTCGTCCTCGTTGACGCTGTCCATCGAATCGGCGGTCATATTCATCGTCATTCTCCTTGCGCAGGGTGCGCGCTTCTCGCAGTCATCGGCAAAGCAGAGCGATCACCCGCATCCATGATGCAGGGTTTGGGCATCTATCCCGCGCTCCCTCCCCGAAGGAGTAGCGCGTGTATGCGGAACGCGGCCGCTACTCCGTACCAGCGGACAGGATGTGGGCGATGCCCTTGAAGGGGACGGCTATCCCCACGCCATCGAATGTGTCGGTGACCGTGATGCCCGAAAGGATAATGTGCCGCACCTCGGCCTTTTCGATGATGTCGTCCGCCGTCTCGATCCGCAGATGCTCACCCCGCGCCATCGGGCGTCAATCGGCGTGGTTGTCCCACCCCTGAGGACGAACGCGACTAGATGACCTCGCGCACCTTGTCGCCGATCACGGACTTAATGATGTCCCACCGATTCTTCTCGCCATGTACCAGCGCTTCGGCGAACTTCAGTGCCTGCTCTGTGGTGATCTTGCCCGGCATGGGCGGCTCATTGGCGTCCACGACGCATTCGATGACGGCCGGGCCGGGGTGGGCGAGCGCCTCGCGCAGGATTGTCTCGGCCTGCGCCGGGTCCGCGATGCTGTAGCCGGCCGCGCCGCAGTTCTTGGCGTAGCCCGCGAAGTCGATAGGTTGCAGGTCCACCCCGAACTCGGGGTAGCCGTCCTCCACGATCTGCTCCCACTTGATCTGACCGAGGGTGTTGTTCTTGATGATGATCACCTTCACCGGCAGACTGTATTTGACCAGCGTGGCAACCTCGCCCATCAGCATGGTGAAGCCGCCATCGCCCACGATACAGACCACCTGCCGCCCCGGGTACGCCGCGGCCGCCCCGATGCTATAGGGCAGGCCATTGGCCATCGTCGCCAGGGAGCCGGAGAGCGAGAACTGCATCCGGTCGCGCATCTCGATGTAGCGTGCGCTCCATGTGGCGATGGTGCCGCTGTCGGACGACACGATGGCATCGCTGTCGAGCAGCTTATTGAGCTGATAGGTGACGACTTGCGGCTTCATGGGCACGTCGGTGCGCGTGCCGCGCTCCGTCATGAGTTTGTTCCAGCTCTCCATGCGCCCCTGCGCCTTGGTGAGGAAGCCGCGGTCCTCCTTGCGGTGAAGGAGCGGTAGCAGCGCGTTCAGGACGGCCTTGCAGTCGCCGACCAGACCGACATCGGCCTGATGGCGCAGCCCAATCCGCTCCGGGTCGATGTCGATCTGCACGCAGGTGGCCTGGCCAGGTTTCGGCAAGAATTCCATATAGGGGTAGCTGGTGCCGAGCATGATCAGGGCGTCACACTCCTGCAGGGCGTCCTGCGAGGGGGCGGTACCGAGCAGCCCGATGCCACCCGTGGTGTAGGGGCTGTCGTCGGGGACCACGGCCTTGCCAAGCAGCGGCTTGACGATGGGGCCACCGACCGCCTCGGCGAGCCGCAGCACCTCGTCGCGCGCGTGCAGGCAGCCGCGCCCGGCCAGGATGGCGACCTTCGAGCCGGCGTTGATCAGATCGGCGGCCTCTTGCAGCTTGTCCTGCGGCGGCATGGGATACGCGGGTGCGTACAGGTCGGCGCTATGCTTGGCGGCATTGGCGGAGGAGCGCTGCTCCTCCGCGGCCGTCCACTCCTGGATGTCCTTGGGGATGGTGATGTGAGACACCCCACGCCGGGCGAGCGCCGTCTTGACGGCCTCATCCACCACGTTGATCACATGCGCCGGGCCCATCACCCGCTCGTTATAGACCGCCACATCCATGAACAGCTTGTCGAGATCGACGTCCTGCTGGTAGTGGGTGCCGATCAGGTCGTGGTAGGTGTGGCCAGTGATGGCCAGCACGGGTTGGCCGTCGCACTTGGCGTCGTACAGTCCGTTGAGCAGATGGATACCGCCGGGGCCGGAGGTCGCCAGGCAGACGCCGAGTCGGCCCGTGTACTTGGCGTAGCCGCAGGCGGCAAAGGCCGCCGCTTCCTCGTGCCGCACCTGGATAAAGCGCATCGTGTCCTGATGCGTGCGCAGGGCCTCGAAGATCCCATTGATCCCGTCGCCGGGGAAGCCGAAGATGGTATCGACGCCCCACGCGGTGAGACGCTCGATCAAAAGATCCGCTGTTGTCTTCGCCATTGTCTTTTCCTCCTATTATTCACCATGATCTGCGTCTCCTGCGACAAGGGGCGATGCCTGCGCGAACTCCTCCGCCGCTCTCTCATACGCATCCCTGGTGATATTCAAGAGGACCTGTTTCGCGTCCACCGAGTGAATCTGTGCGATGGGGATTGAGTGATGGCCGTGGTGCATCAGCCCGGTTGCCACAACAATTCCCTGCGGCTTACCGTCTGCGTCAATATCCATCGTATGCACGATGCCGATCGTATGACCGTCCCGCGTGACGACCTTCGTGCCCGTGCCGATACGGTCATCCCACTCCCCCAGGCTGCTCTCCGTCATCACGCTCTCAGCCGTCGGGTCTTCGACACCAAACAGTCCATCGCCTGCCGGATCGTACGCCTGACTCCCGCCAGCAGAGGCGGCGCGGTGCGTCGGGAGGACCATCCCGCCACCCCCGGTCTGCCCGGCGGGGATGAGATAGCGCCACTCCGTTTGCTCCGTATTCTCGGTCACGACGAAGTTCCGCTGCTCGAACTCGGGCATCGCACGCACCTGGGCGGCGGTGAACGCGAGATGCAGGGTATGGTCGTCGTCCTCCCGGGCGATCGTCTCGATCGGTACCACATAGTCGTGGTTGTGGAATCGGCCGGTGCGCAGGATGAACGACACGATGGTCTGCGTGTGGGCATCAAGAACGAGCTGGTCAATCTGCCCGACCTCTTCACCATCCGCACTCCGCACCGTCGCACCCATCTCGATACTATGTACCGTCGCACCCATCCTCATACGCATTTTCGGACGTATCATGTCTTTCTCCACTCCTGTGCGGCATCGTCGGATCCAGCCGACCCCGACCGCGCGATTTCATCCCTTACAACCTCATATTCGGGGCGGTACGGCCGCTCCCCGTTCGCATTGCTGCCGTCATGAAGGCAGGCCAGCGCCGGATTCGGATTCATCCACGCTCACGGACGCTCGTACCGCCCCGTCTTCTTCGTCAGCACGATCCGATAGAGAATGGCATCCTGCCATGTCGCGGGCTGTATTCCCCATCCCGCCATGCCGTGCGCGCGCTCCAGCGAACCCCCACCCATCGAGGGAAGAAATCGCTGCTCGATCACTCTCTTTGCCGTGGCTGCCTCCTCCCCGTGCAGTTCCGCGAAGGTTCCCCACGCGATGACACTCCGCCAGGCGCCAAGCCCGTCGATGTGGTCCACCTGGAAACAGACCGACGGGTTGGCGCGCATCATGCGCAGTTTCATGCCCTCGCGCGAGTAGACGTAGACACTCGTACCATCATAGGCATAGGAAGTCGGCACGACGTAGGTCTGTCCGTCGCTGTGGCAGCCGATGCGGCCGACAAACGCATTGGACAGAACTCCCTCGATCTCGTGAGCGGACAAGTCGCCGTACATCACCGCACCTCGCCCAGGTTTTGGAGTTTGCTCTCCTGATTCCGTTGGTCGCCGGCCCGTTCTTCGCCCATGAAGTGGCCGAGCAGCCGCGTCAGTTCCCGCATCCCTCGCACCCGCGCGCCAATCGCCTCCATCGTCGGGATGAGCGTCGCAAGTACCCGATCCAGTTCGCCGGCCACCGAGAGCGCGTGCAACCGGTCGACTTCCGCCGGCAGCATCATCACGCGGCGCGCGTCCGCACTGTTCAATGGCGCGAGCGCCGCGATGCGGTCCTCCAGGTGCGCGACCTGCCCCTCCGCCTCTTCGAACGCCGCCTCGCGCAGGCGTGTCTGCACGATTGCGTACGTCAGCCGATGCGCTTGCATCGCGAACCGCGCGTCAGCAAGGACCATCTCTTCCCGCCTCTCGTTGGGTTGATCACTCATGGGCCACCCTCCTGGCATCCATCGAACGGCGATCACCGGGATGGTTGTGCTGCCATATGGACCTTCTCGTGCCGCGCGTACAGGTGAGGCGACACGCCGGGCTACGACCCAGAAGAGTCTCGCATTGCCGGTGCCCTGCGGCACGGATCACAATGTCGGGGATGTCGAGCGGGGGTCAAGAACTAGACACGATCATGATACCACGCCATTCCCCCGGTGCGTGTTTTTTTGCGGTCAAAACGTTCATACTCGACGGAATGCGCGATGCATCAGCGCTGAAGGGATGCTGGTCCAGCAACGACTCCGTATCGCGCAGATCGCGCCGTTAGCCGAACGTGTTCCGCCGTTGAAGTATGGTGGCACGGAGCGCGTCGTCGCGGCGCTGACTGACGAACTCGTCCGGCGCGGCCATGACGTGACTCTTTTTGCCACGGGAGACTCGGAGACGCTCGCCACCCTCGTCCCCCTCGTCCCCTCTGGCCTCCGA
>JAICJW010000532.1 GCA_025928215.1 Chloroflexia bacterium
CGTCTTCTCGACATCGGTGTACCCCGATATTTCGATCACTTCCATCCGGTCGCGCAGCGCGGGCGGGATCGGATCGAGCAGGTTCGCCGTCGTGATGAAGAGCACGCGTGAGAGATCAACTGGCACTTCGAGGTAATGATCCGCGAAGGCGCTGTTCTGCTCCGGGTCAAGCACTTCGAGCATCGCGGAGGCCGGATCGCCCCGGATGATGTCCGTGCCAATCTTGTCCACTTCGTCGAGCACGAAAACCGGGTTGCGGCTCCCGGCATCGCAGAGCGCCTTGACGATCCGCCCCGGCAGCGCGCCGACATAGGTGCGGCGATGGCCGCGAATCTCCGCCTCATCGCGGACACCGCCGAGCGAGACGCGAACATAGTTGCGGCCGAGCGCGCGGGCGATGGATTTGCCGAGGCTCGTCTTGCCGACACCGGGCGGCCCAACGAAGCAGAGGATCGGCGTGCGCATCTTGTCTCCGGCGAGCGAGCGCACGGCGATGAAATCGAGGATGCGATCCTTCACCTTTTCCAACCCGTAATGATCCTCGTTGAGGACTGTAGCAGCGTGGGCAAGGTCCAGATTGTCTTCGGTTTCGACGCTCCACGGGACGGTGAGCAGCCATTCGATATACGTCCGCAACAACCCGACTTCCGGGCTTTGCGGGTGCTGATTTTCGAGGCGCTCCACCTGTTGAATGGCTTTCGCGCGTACCTCGTCGGGCATGTTCGCGGCGGCGATCCGCTCGCGCAGGTCGTCCGCGAGGAACTCCTCGCTCGCCTCGCCCAATTCCCGGCGGATGGCGCGCAACTCCTCGCGCAGATAATATTCCCGCTGCGAACGATCCATGCTCGCGGCAGCTTCTGTCTCGATCTTCGAGCGTAGATCGAGCACATCCAATTTGTCCGCCAGCATCGCGTGGACGCGCGTCAGGCGGGTGAGCGGGTCCACGATCTCGATGATCTGCTGGCGCTGCGCGGGCGTGTATTCCGGCGACGAGGCGATCAGATCCGCGAGACGGCCCGGCTCCTCGATGGAGCGCACCATCTCCGTCACTTCTTCCGGGATGTTGGGCAGGAGCGCGATGTATCGCTCGACGAGCGCGATGACGGCACTCATCATCGCGGTCGCCTCGACGGTGCGCACCACCTCCGTATCCGTCTGCTCATGCACCCACGCGAGGATATACGGCCGCTCACGCACGACGCTCTCGACGACGCCCCGGCAGAGGCCCTGCACGAGATACTGCGGCGGGCCGTGGCGACGGATCGGTTGCAGCAGTTCCGCGATCACGCCGACGGTGGCGCGCGGGCTGCCGTGGCGCCCGTCGAATCGGTCATCGCCCGCATTGGGAAGCGGTTCATCATCGCGCAGCACGAGGCGGTCAATCCATTCGGTCGGTGGCTCCGGCGCGTGCTGCTCAACGAGGATCAGAATGCGACGATCGCGCTCGAACGCCCGCGCGACCGCCGCCTCCGCCCGCTCGTCGTTGAGGAAGAGCGGCGCGGAAATCTGCGGTAAGACCACCGCCTCCGGGACGAGGACGACCGGCAGGGTCATCGCGGGGCTGGCAGTCTGTTCCGTGGCGGGCGTGACCCGCGATGCGCGTGTTCGCCCCGTCCGACGTTGCATGAAATCCCTTCCGAGTAGTCGGTAGTCAGTAGTCAGAGAGCCAATGCCGTTCTGACTACTGACTACTGACTACTGCGTTAGCCGCTCATCTGGGCGATCAAAAAGGCATAGACATTGCCGAGGCGTGGCGGCGTAAGGTTCTGGTTCGGATCGTCCTTGAAACCGGCATGCTTCGCGTTATTCTCGAACGCCTTGACGAACGCATCCGTCGTCGTCAATTGCTGTTTGACGATCAGGCCGTCATTGCCGACGAGCGAGGCCTGTGAAGGATCGCCCGCGACCCCATTATTGCCGTGGCATGCCTGACAACTACGAACATAGAGGTTCTGCCCGGCGGTCGCGTTCCCGGCGGGCGTCTCGGCCAATTTGAAACTCCCGGTGGCGACCTGCGCGGCGGCCACGACCGTCGGCGTCTCCGTTGGCAAACGGCTCTTCGCCGCTTCTGACTCAGGAATCCGCCCGCAGGCGGACAGGACCAAACTGATACTGAGCAGACCGAGGACCGTCACGGCGACGATCCGCCCGCGCGCCGAGATTCCCGCCAGTAGCCGCATTGCCTCCCCGCTTCCCTCATCGCACGTCGCGAGATGTCGCACCCCACGTCATCCCTCTTGCTTGCCCCTCCCTGATGCCGGTAAGTATACGGACACGCTTCCCGCTGTCAACGAAGGGAGCAGTTCGGAGTTCGGCGGGGGGTGGTTGGAGTGAGGGGGTTGTGGAGGAAACAAACCCCCACAGAACCGCTACACAGAATGGGGAG
>JAICJW010000458.1 GCA_025928215.1 Chloroflexia bacterium
CGGGGGGAGCGATCACGCATCCCAATGTCGTGACCGTGTATGAGTTGGAAATAGACAACTTCCAGAATACCTATCTGGTGATGGAATATGTGGATGGCATGAATCTGGAGGCGCTGCTCAAGCAGGTGGGGCGTCTGCCAATCGAGCGGATCATTGCCATCTCCCTCGATGTCGCGCGCGGCCTCGAAGTCGTCCACGAGGCGGATGTCGTGCATCGCGACCTCAAGCCCGCGAACATCATGATCTCCCGGCGGGGCGGCGCGAAAGTCGGCGACTTCGGCATCGCGCAGGTCGGCATGGAGAGCCAGCGCACGCAGGTCGTCGTCGGCCATCCCGGCACACCGCTCTACATGAGCCCGGAGCAATCCTCCGGCTACGGCTATATTGACGGTCGCTCCGACCTCTACAGCCTCGGCTTGGTTATCTACGAGATGCTCACCGGCGAAGCGTACGCGCGCCGCCGCGCCCCTCTCGCTCAGGCACGGCCCGAGACACCGCCCGCGCTCGTCGCGATCGTCGAGAAACTGATCCAGCAAGCACCCGATCAGCGCTATCAAAGCGCGAGCGACCTGGTTATCAATCTGTCGAAACTCTCGCTTGCCCCCCCGCGCCCGACCACGACGGAGACCTCCACTCTGCCGAATATGTTGCCGGGGTCCTATCCTCCCCCTCCGCCTTCGCAACAGAGCGCCTATTCCGGCCCGATCAGCGGCGTGCCGAATGCGTACGGCGGGCCACCATCGCAGCCGCCTGTTCCGCCCGGCATGTGGCCGCCCCCCAACGCAACCGGCCCGGAGGAGCAAATCGGTGGCCCGTATCCGCAGCCACCGCCACCGTCGTATAGCGGCCAGCCGTATCCCTATACCCCACCACCGCCTGCCCCACCGCCAATCGGGCCGCCAAAGCGCGGCGGCATCCCGCCCGTGGCAATCATCGGTGTTGTCGCGCTGGTCCTCCTCCTCGCCATCGGCGGCATCGCGCTCGCGACGATGCGCGGCAGCGGAACAACCGCGACCATACCGGCCGGCACATCGGTCGCGAACGTGGGCACGACGGCGGCCAACCCGGCCGGCGGCATCCCGACCGCACGCCTCGGGACGGCGTCCGCGCCGACCGCCGTGCTTCCGCTCGCCACGTCACCGGGGAGTGTTTCCGGGGCAAGCGGCACGACAACACCGGGGGGGACGGCGAACACGAGCGACGCGCCATCATCCCCGCCCGCGTCCACTCAGGTGCAACTCACGGCGGGCCAGCCATTGCCCGCCGCGGCCGGACCGAATGTCTATGTGGATCATAAGAATCGCTATACGCTGCAATATCCGAACGAGTGGAGGCAGTCGGCGGGCGATGCGAACACCGACGTGCAGTTCGACGTTCAAGGCACGACGATCGGGGGCGTCACGACTTCCGATCTCAATGGAGACAAAAAGCCAAGCGCGCAGGAACTCGCCAATCAGGTCGCGACGACTTTCACGAAGGAACTGACGAACTTCAAACTGACCGACGCGACGCAGGTGAAGATCGCCGGTCAGGACGGCGTGCGCATGCTCTACACATTCACGGACAAGAACGACACCGTGACGCTTGATGGCTACCTCGTCACCTTCGCGACCGACAAGACCGTTGTCCTTCTCAGTTGCTACGCGACGCAAGACTCCTTTGACAGTCGTATCCCCACGTTCGACAGCGTAGCGGCGTCATTCACGGGCGGTGTCGCGCTCGACAACACCTATACAGACCCGCAAAACCGGTTCACCTTCAACTACCCGGGGGCATGGGCGGAGAAGAAACCAAGCTCAACCGCCGTCGCCGCCCTCATCGCGCCCGCGGAGGGGACGCCGAGTTTCAACGTCGTGATCGGCGCCACGACAAGCACGCTCCAGCAGTACTACGATGCGAATGTGCGGACGATCGCCGATCCCTCCTCCGGCTTCAAGGCATACAAGAAGGTCAGTGAGAGCGACGCGACGATCAGCGGCCACCCCGCGAAAGCGCAGATCTACACGGCGGACCTCAATGGCAATGGCACCATTTTCGAGCTGCATCAGTGGTTCTTTGTCGCCAACGGTCAGGGGTACGTCCTCACCTATTCCGTGCTGGCAGGCAAGGCAAAGGACTTTCCCGGCTATGGCCCGATCATTGCGAACTCGTTCACACTGACGTAGCGACTAATCAGTCGTCGGTAGTCAGTGGGCAGAAAATCGGTCATCTTGCGGGGAGGGTCCTTCGCTGTGGCAAAATAGATGCAACGGCAGGTACGCGGTGGTAGAGGAACGGCCATCCGGCTTCTGACGACTGACGACTGGACGACTGGACGACTGACTTCTGACTACTGGCCTCTGACTACTGGATGTGTTTATGGATGACGCGCTCTGGTTCAAAGATGCGATCTTCTACGAGGTGCCTGTCCGTTCGTTTTACGATAGTTCGAACGATGGCAGCGGCGACTTCGCCGGGCTGACCGAGAAATTACCCTATATCCGCAATCTCGGCGTGGATTGCATCTGGCTCTTGCCCTTCTATCCCTCACCCCTCAAGGACGATGGCTACGACATCGCCGATTTCTACGCTATCCACCCCGATTACGGCACGCTCGAAGACTTCAAAGTCTTCCTCGACCGCGCGCACGCCCTCGGCATGCGCGTGATCGCCGATATGGTGCTCAACCACACCTCCGATCAACACCAGTGGTTCCAGGAGGCGCGCCGCTCGCCCGATTCGCCCTATCGTGACTACTACGTCTGGAGCGATGATCCGACCCTCTACAAGGACGCGCGGGTCATCTTCACGGATACCGAGATCTCCAACTGGACGTTCGATCCGGTCGCTGGGCAATACTTCTGGCACCGCTTCTTTAGCAACCAGCCGGACCTCAACTACGAGAATCCCGCCGTTCAGCAGGCGATGCTTGACGTGATCGCCTACTGGCTCGATTTCGGCCTGGATGGCTTCCGCTGCGACGCGGTGCCCTATCTCTACGAGCGCGATGGGACGAACTGCGAGAACCTGCCGGAGACGCACGCCTATCTGAAGCAGGTCCGGCGGTATGTGGACGAGCATTTCCCCGGTAAGATCCTCCTCGCCGAGGCGAATCAGTGGCCCGCCGATGTGATTGCGTACTTCGGCAATGGCGACGAGTTCCACATGGCCTTCCACTTCCCGATCATGCCGCGCATTTTTATGGCGATCCGCCGCGAGGAGCGGATGCCGCTCGTCGAGATCATGGAGCAGACGCCGGACATTCCC
>JAICJW010000336.1 GCA_025928215.1 Chloroflexia bacterium
ATCGCGGCGGCAACGAGCGGCGCGGAATAGTGGTGGCGCAACTCCGCAGCAAGGGGAAGGGTATTCGCCTCGGTCAGACTACGCGCGTCAATCTCCGCGAGCAACCGCTGACCGTCCGCGCCGAGGAGCGTGGTGAATGTTTCAAGATCGGTCATTGCGCGCCGCCGTCGTGATCGCGTAGAGTAGATCGGCGCGGTCGAGAGTGACCGCCGCATGAGTGTAGTCCACACGACCGGCCCACGAAAGGACGCGGTACCGTGCAAACCTTCCAGCCATAGGGAGCGGGTGCGAAGAATCCGTCGCCGCTGTTCCCATGCGTTTCAGGAAGTGAGCACAATGGACGATCATTCACCGGCGGGCGACGCGGCGTGGGCACAATTTGCTCGCTCGCCCGCGACACGTCTGCGCGACAACCGAAACTTCAACATCTTCTGGCTCGGTCAGAGCCTTTCCAGCATCGGAGACGCGGTCGCGCTCATCGCGATGCCGCTACTCGTCCTGCACGTCACCGGCTCCGTCGCGCAGATGGGGTTTGTGACGGCGGTAGTCGGCGTCGCGATGCTTCTCGCGGGCATTGTCGCCGGGCCAATCGCCGATCGCGTGGATCGCCGCCGCTTCATGATCCTCTGCGATCTGGCCCGCATGATCGTCTATGCGGCGATTCCCGTCGGCTGGTGGGTCGGGGGGCCGCAGCGATGGCTGATCTTCCTCACTGCCGGCGGTGGCGCGTTCTTTGGCATGTGCTTCTCCGTGACCTATATTGCCGCCATCGCGAACCTCGTGGACCGCGATCAGGTGACGGACGCGAATGGGCGGCTTCAGACGAGCGCGGCGATCGCGAGCGTCATCGGGCCAGCCCTTGCCGGGATAATCGCGGCGCGGTTCGATCCCGCCGCCGCGCTCGGCGTTGACGCACTCTCTTTCGCCTGCTCCGCCGGATCGCTCGCCTGCATCCGATTGCGCGGCGCGGAGGCAATGCGACCCGGCGAACCGCACGCGGGCCGCGTCGCTGAACTATCGGCCGGGGTGCGCTTCCTCTGGCGGCAGCCCGTCCTCCGCGCGCTGACCTTGATGATCGCGGGATTCTCGTTTCTGACGATGGGCGGCCTGGATCTCTTCGTCTATCACCTCAGACACGATCTCGGGCAGAGCGACCGCGCGGTCGGCCTCGTCTTCGGCGTGGCATCGAGCGGCGCGATTGTCGGCGGCCTGCTCGCCGCGCCCGCGCGCCGCCGCTGGGGATTCGCGGTCTGCTATCTCGGCTCGGCAATCGTCGAGGGGTGCGTTCTTGTGGGGATCGGGCTTGCGCCGACGGTCGCGCTGATGCTGCCGCTCACGGTCGGCTTCATGTTTCTGGAGATCCTCAAGGGCGTGAACTCAATTGCCGTCCGGCAGCAGGTGACGCCGGACCACCTGCTCGGGCGCGTCACCGCCGCCTTCTGGACGATCAACAGCGCGCCCGGACCGATTGGCGCGGCCTTCTTCACCGCGCTCGCCGCCCACATCGGTGCGCCCGTCGCCCTCCTGCTGATCGGCGTGGGGTTCACGATCATCGCCCTGCTCGGCTTGCGCACGCCCGCGCGCACGCGATACCCTGAGACAGCGACGATGCCAGAAATGTCGATCCTGGCCGGATAACGGCGCCTTCGGCGTATCCCGCGTACATCCGGCGGGGTGGATTCGGACGTACGGGGAGATGAGGGGACGGCTTACCAGGAGGGTTACGATCATGCGCGCTCAACGAATACCTGTCGGACGGAATCGCGCCGTCTGCGCCGTGGCCTTTGCGCTGCTGCTGGCGAGCCTCGTCGCGGTTGGCAATGCGACGCGCGTATCGGCGGATGTCGCGATCACGATTGACAATTTCCACTTCACGCCACCAGATATCTCCGTCCCCGCCGGGACGACGATCCGGTGGACGAATCAGGATGGCCCGACGCACACGGTCACGAGCGATACGGCGGGCGTCTTCGATTCCGGCAATCTCGCGATGAATGCATCATTCTCCTTCGCCTTCACGACGCCGGGGACCTTTTCCTACCACTGCGCGATCCACCCGACGATGGTGGGAAGGGTGATCGTGACCGCCGCTGCGGCTTCGGTGGCCACCGCTCCACCGAGCGGCGGCACACAGCCGTTCGCCGATCCCGCCTTTCAGCAACTCTGGGCGAAGACGGACGCCAATCCATCGGGCCACTCGTACATCTGGGGACCGGCCCCGTTCACGCCTCCTGGATTGATGGAGGACTACACGAACGCGCCGGGCGGCAAGCGGCTCGTGCAATACTTCGATAAGGCGCGGATGGAACTGAACACCCCCGGTGGGCCGGTGACGGCGGGGTTGCTCTCGGTCGAGTTGATTTCCGGCAAACAACAGAACGGGGACGCGACATTCGTGCAGCGTGACCCCGCGCATGTGACTGTCGCGGGAGATCCGGACAACCCCTTCCCGACCTATGCTGACCTCGCCAAACTCCAGGGAGCGGAGCAGGATAATAGCGGCAGCGGCGCGCCCGTCGCCAAAATGGTCAGCCCGAATGGCGGGGCGGGGACGTATGCCCCCGCAACCAGTGATCCGCTCGCGAAGACGACGGGCTACGACGCGATGACGAAGCACAATATTCCGAAGGCGTTCGCGGATTTCCGCAACGCGCCGGACCTCGGCGGCATCCAGGCGATTGGCCTCGCGATCACCGAGCCAGTCTGGGCGAATGTGAAGGTGAACAACAAAACCGTCCCGGTGCTCGTCCAGGCGTTCGAGCGGCGTGTCCTCACCTACACGCCGGATAATCCGGCGCTCTTCCGTGTCGAATACGGCAACATTGGCCGTGCCTATTACGCGTGGCGCTACAACACACCAAGCGCGACATCAGCAGCGCCAAGCATGCCCCTCTCCGTGCCAGCAATGCCCGTGTACGGCGGGAGCAAACCCAACCAACCGACGGGGAAGCCGTCGTACTAGCGTATCGTTCATACTGGCCCCACCCCCTGCCCCTCCGCCCGCCATGCGGGGGAGGGGTGCTTCGCCGCGACGCTTCGGCCAATACTGCGATACCGCGGCCCGCTGCACACGACGCTCCCCTTCCCCTGGACGAAAGTGAACCGCCCGCGTCCGCCGACAAGACGATTCTCCGCCCATCGCCCGGGCTAGGCAGGCATGCCATCATCGTCGGCGCGCTGAGACTGCTCTTCGACGGCATACGGGACATGCGCGGCGTTCAAACGGTCAATGAGTCGCACGAGCATCTCGCCGTCCGTGTACGCGCTGACGGGCGGATGGCGGTCAACCGTCGTCACGCCCGCCTCTTCGCAGACCTCCAGGAATCGCTTTTGTTGCCCTTCGATGTCCCCGGTCTGGTCATCCGTCGTTTTTCCTTTGTAGAGCATATCGAAAGCAATGCGTGCCATTATTCCCTCCGATCACGCGACCGTGCTACTCGCTCCGCCACCATTCCATCTCTGGCGGATCGTCGCGCTTCCCGCGCGGACACCGATATACCACGCAAGAAGCAATCCGCCGTAGCCGATTCCCTCCACATACCGCATCGCGTGGGAAATCTCGTTCCTTCCGGTAGACGATACCGGGGCGTGATTCGATAATGAGCGGCGTGGCCTCTCGTGTGCGATAGAGAAAGGGCGCGGCTGTGAGCTTTGCGGAGATCGTTCTCATCCTCGTCGTGGTGGGGTTTGCCTGGAACCTCGGTGTCCATTACACCGGCGCGGTGATGGGGATGCCCTACGCCACGCGTGCGATCGCGACCTTGCCAGCTCTTATACTGATCGGTGTATTCACGATTCTGGGCGCTACCTTTGCGAGTGGGGGCGTGCAGCAGACCGTGGGGCTGCACATCATCGACGCGCATCTGGTGACCGCGCCCGACGCGATCGCGATTGTGCTGGCGGCAGGCACGCTCACAATGTTCTACAACTACAAGAAAGTACCAACCTCCACCATCCAAATCCTCGTCTTCTGTGTGGTAGGGGTAGGGCTTGCCGGGAACATCCCCGTGAATTGGGCGACAATCGCCCGCCTCGCGGTGCTGTGGGTGATCGCTCCGGTCGTGGCGTGCCTGCTCGGGTTCATCTTCACCCGCCTGCTCGACCTGGTCATCCCGCCCAACGCGGCCCGAGCGCAGGTAAGCGAGCAGGTCGCGCCGCTGGTCCTGTCGTCGCCGGAGCCTGAGGCGCGGGCGAGCGTGGATGCCGCGCTGCGCACACGGCCAGCGGCAACCGCGACGCGGCCAGCATCCGGTCGAGAGCCGAGCCGTGGCGTATGGAGCGGATGGTTCCCAGCCGTCGCTCGTCCGCTGGCGCGGGCGGTGCGGACAGAGGCTGAGCAGACGCATCGCCTCCCCGTCCCGATCACGCTCGCCGCGCTACGCTGGTTGCCGGGGTTGCTCGTGCTGGTGGGCATTGCGGCGTCCTTTGTGCTGGGGGCGAATGACGTCTCCAATGCCACCGCCGTACTCATCACGATCAATCTCTTCCCGGTGATGGCCGCCGGGCTGATCGGCGGTGTGGCGATGGCGGTCGGGGCGCTCACCTGGGGCCGGCGCATCCTCCATACGGTTGCCTTTGACGTGGTGCGGATGGACCTCTCAATGGCGAGCGCCGCTCAGGGGGTGCAGGCGCTGGTGGTGATCGCGGCGGTGAGCCAGGGATTGTTCACCTCGATGAATCAGGCGCTGATTGGCGCGATGGCGGGTACTGGGCTGGCACGCGGCAAGCAGACGGTGCAATGGAAACAGATCAAGGGCATCCTCCGCGGCTGGTTGATCGGGCCGGTTTCCGGCATCGTGCTGGCGGGGGCGCTGGAATTGCTGGCGCGGCTGCTGCATGGGTAGGGAGCGGCAGATTGCCCGGCCTGTCAATCCGCGGCTAGTGCCGCCGGGGAGGGGAGTGGGGCGCGGGTCGCCGCCGCCAAAAGCGCGGTGGCGGGGAGCCGCCCGCGGGCGGCGGCGCCCACCCAGGGGTGAAAGAAATACTGCGGGGGGTAGAC
>JAICJW010000602.1 GCA_025928215.1 Chloroflexia bacterium
CGTCAATCTCGATATCACCGAGCGGAAACTGATCGAAGAAAACCTCGCCTTCCTCGCGCAGGCGAGCAAGATTCTCTCGTCCTCCCTCGATTTCGAGACGACCCTCGCCCAAGTCGCGAAACTCGGTGTCCCCCGGATCGCCGACTGGTGCGCCGTGGATATGCGCGGGGAGGGCGGCGCCATCGAGCAACTGGCAATCGCCCATGTGGATCCCGACAAGGTGCAGTGGGCGCGGGAACTGAACAAGGCGAATCCGCCCGATCCCGATGCGCCGACCGGTGTACCCAACGTCTTGCGGACAGGGCGGTCGGAGTACTATCCCGAGATCACGGACGAGATGCTCGTCGCAGCCGTGAAAAACGATGAGGAACTCGAACTGGCGCGGCGGCTCCAACTCGCGTCCATCATGACGGTGCCAATGCGCGTGCAGGAGGCGACGATTGGCGCCATCACCTTCGTGGGAGCGGAGTCGGGGCGTCATTACACGCAGGCGGATCTCGCCATTGCCGAGGAGGTGGCGAGCCGCGCGGCACTCGCGGTGGAGAACGCGCGCCTGTACCGCGAGGCGCAACAGGCGATTGCCGTGCGTGATGAATTTATGTCGCTCGCCTCGCATGAACTGAAGACACCGGTGACGAGCCTGAAGATGTACACGCAAGTATTGCAACGACAGGCCGAGCGGCGCGGCGAAGCCGACATGATTGATCGCTTTGTGAAGATGGATCGCCAGATTGATAAACTGACCGGGCTGATCAATGACCTCCTGAATGTCGCGCGGATCGAAGGTGGACGGCTCGAATATCTCGATGAATCGTTCGACCTGAACACCGTTGTGCGAGAGTCGGTGGACGCGGTCCAGACAACGACCGCCAAACAGACCATCACGATTCAGGGCGCGCTTGATAGACCGCTCTGGGGGGATGGCGAGCGCATCGGGCAGGTCGTGACGAATCTGCTCACGAATGCCGTGAAATACTCCCCCCAGGCTGATCGCGTCATCGTCCGCCTCGCGCGGGAGGGTGAGAACGCGATCATCAGCGTGCAGGATTTCGGCATCGGCATTGATGATGAGCAGCAGCAGCAGATTTTCGAGCAGTTTTACCGGGTCAGCGACCCCTCGGAAAAGACCTATCCGGGGCTGGGCCTCGGATTGTATATCGCCAGCGAGATCGTCAAACGGCATCGCGGCACGGTGGTTGTGCGGAGCGCGAAGAATCAGGGCGCAACCTTTACCGTCACGCTGCCGTTGATACAAGAGAACAGGGCCAACAGCGTGTCGTAGGGGGAACGGAATGACGGTAGGGCAGCCACGGATATTGGTAGTGGATGACGATCCGGATATCCTCGATGCCGTCCGCTTCACGCTGGAGGACGAGGGATACGCCGTCACGACGACCGAGAAGGGCGAGTATGCCGAGAATCTGCACGACGGGGATGGCGGTTTGCCCGATGTGATTCTCCTCGACATTCTCCTTTCCGGAAAGGACGGCCGGACGATCTGCCGCCCTCTGAAGAGCCGGACG
>JAICJW010000241.1 GCA_025928215.1 Chloroflexia bacterium
TGCGGTTCAATTGTTTTCACCCCGCTGGGGGCACGGAATTGTGCATTGCTAAGCGATCCGAGATAATGCGCCGGGAACTCGAAAAAAGATGTGAAGAAGGAAAGGGAAGACGATGCGCTCGTTCGATGAGGTGCGCGGAAAAAACGTGGGGCGACCGTTACGCCGCCGGGAGATGCTGAAACTGGCCGCCGCCGGAAGCGTCGCCGCCGTGCTGGCGGCATGCGGCGGGAGCAAGGCAACGGATACGCCGAAGCCGGCAGCCCCCACGACATCGGGCGGCACGGCCGCGCCCGCCGCAACCAGCGCGCCCGCCGCGACCACTGCGGTAGGGTCCGCTGCCGTCGCAACGCGACCGGCCGGGAGCGCCGCCGCGCCGAGCGGCACCACCACAGCCGCCGGAACAACTGCCGCCGCGACAAGCCCGGCAGCGAGCGCGCCCGCCGTCGCGGTGAAAGACACAATCAAGGTCGGCATCGTCACGTCGAAGTCCGGCCCGCTCGCGTCGTACGGGACGCAGTATCTCGACGGCTTACAGACCGGCCTCGACTACGCCACGAAGGGTACGGGCGCCATCGCCGGGCACAAGATTCAACTGGACATCAAGGACGACGCGGGCGACCCGGCGACTGGCGTCGCGGCGGCGAAGGATTTCATCGGGCAGGGATACAAGATCATCGGCGGGTCGGTCGTTTCCGGTGTCGCCTTGCAGGTCGCGCCGCTCGCGGAGCAGAACCAGGTCCTCTTCATCAGCGGCCCGGCGGCGACGGACGCGATCACCGGCATCAATGGCTACACCTTCCGTTCCGGGCGGCAGTCCTTACAGGATGTGCAGACGGCCAAGTCATTCCTCACCGATCTCAAGGGCAAAAATGTTCTCGTCTTCGCGCAGGATTCCGCCTTCGGTCAGTCGAATGTCGCGGCGGTCAAGCAGATCTTCGGCCCCGATGGCGCGACGGTTGACCAATTGCTCGTCCCGCAGGACGCGAAGGACTTCGCGCCCTTCGCACAGCAGGTGGTGGGCAAGAAGCCGGACCTCGTCTTCGTCGCCTGGGCGGGCACGACCGCGACCGCGATGTATGGCGCACTCGATAGTCAGGGCGTCCTAACGAGCAACAAGGTCGTCACCGGCCTCGACCAGCGCTCGACCTACCCGATCTTCGGCCCGGCGGCGGACAAGATCGCCTTCCTCTCGCACTACATCTATCAAGCGCCACAGAATGAGGCGAATCAGTACCTCGTGGACGCCCTGAAGAAGAAGAATCAGGTGCCCGACCTCTTCGACCCGGACGGCTTCGCGGGCGCGCAGATGATCGTCCACGCCATCGAGGGCGCGGACGGCAGCGACGTGAAAAAGATGATCGCGGCGCTGGAGGGTTACGCCTTCAAGGGTGTGAAGGGCGATTACACGATCCGCAAGGAGGATCATGCGCTCCTGCAGCCGATGTTCCAGGTGAAACTCGTCAAGCAGGGTGATGGTTACGAGTCCCAGCCCGTCGCGACCGTCGCCGCCGACAAAGTCGCCCCACCGATCAAGAAGTAGCGGGAGGGGGGCGCAACGCCGATGATCCTTGAGACGCGCGATCTTACACTGCGCTTCGGTGGCGCGACGATCGTGGACAACGTCTCTTTCGGTGTGCCGGAGGGGGAGTTCGTCTCGGTGATCGGGCCGAATGGCGCGGGCAAGACGAGCCTCTTCAACCTTTTTAGCGGCCTCTACGCGCCGACGAGTGGCACGATCTTCTTTCGGGGCGAGGAGATTACCGGCCTGCCGCCGTTCGCGCGCGTGCGGCGGGGATTGGGGCGGTCGTTCCAGCAGACGATGATTTTCCCCGGCCTGCCGGTGCTGGAGAATACGCGGCTGGCGGTGCAGGCAGGCAAGCCCGGCAACTTCGCTCTCTGGCGCGGCGCCTTCACGGACCGCGCGGTGGTCGAACGGGCGGCGTGGGCGCTGGACGTTGTTGGACTGCGCGGTCGGGAGCGGACGCTGGCGGGCGCGCTCTCGCACGGCGATAAGCGCAAACTCGAACTCGCGCTCCTCCTCTGCACCGAGCCGGATGTACTCTTGCTCGACGAGCCGACCTCCGGCGTCAGCGCGGAAGATGTGCCCGCGATGCTCGCGGTCATCCGGCATATCCGCGATGTGGAGCGCAAGACGATTCTGATGGTGGAGCACAAAATGGAGGCGGTGCATGACCTCTCGGATCGCGTCGCCGTCCTCGCCAATGGCGCGCTCGTTGCCTACGATACGCCCGATGCGGTGATGGCGGACCCCTTCGTCCGCTCCGCCTACCTCGGCGTCGCCTGAGGAGAGAAGGAAAGCAATTGAACCGCAGAGACGCAGAGAACGCAGAGGAGACCAAGAAAGAGAAAAGACGGGAGACAACAATCTCCCCCTCTTTCCCTCTCTGTGTTTCTCTGCGTTCTCTGCGTCTCTGCAGTTCGTTCGGTTTCTCTCCGGGGTTGCTCTGATGAGTGGTGAGGCAGTGGTACGGGTGGAGGGGGTGCATACCTATATCGGGGAGTCGCATATTTTGCAGGGGGTCTCGTTCGCGGTCGCGCCGGGGCGGGTGACGGTGCTATTGGGGCGGAATGGGGCGGGGAAGACGACGACGCTCCGCTCGATGCTCGGCCTGACGCCCGCCGCACGGGGCCGGATTGACCTTTTTGGCGCGGAGGTGACGCGGGAGCAACCATACCGGATCGTCCGGCGCGGGGTCGGGTATGTGCCGGAGGATCGCGATGTCTTCGGCGGCCTGACCGTCGCGGAGAATCTGCGGCTGGCGCAGCGGCCCGGCGCGGAGCCGGCGCGGATGGCGATGGTGCATACGCTCTTCCCCGATCTCAAGGCGCGCGGCAATCAGCGGGCAGGTTCGCTCTCCGGCGGGCAGCAGCAGATGGTGGCGATTGCCCGCGCGCTCGTCAACGAGAACCGGTTACTGGTGATTGATGAGCCATCGAAGGGGCTTGCCCCGATCGTCGTCGCGCAAGTGACGGAGGCATTACAGGCGATCAAAGGCACGACGACTATCCTGCTCGTCGAGCAGAATCTGGCGATGGCCGCCGCCCTCGGCGATGATGCGGTAATCATTGATGATGGCCGGACGGTTTTCACCGGCGCGATGGCCGATGTCGCGGCGGACGACGCACTCCAGGCGCGCTATCTTGGCGCGGGGAGTCGCCCTGCGGGCGAAGGACTGAGGACTGAGGGCTGAGAACTGAGAGAGCGTGTTCGGAGCAAGGGGATTGTCTCTCCTCGAACTCCGAACCGCGAACTCCGAACTTCCCATTCCGGGGGAATCATGAGCACGCTGATCTTCATCACCTTGACGGGGCTGGCGCTGGCGGCGATGTATTTTCTGCTCGCCTCCGGGTTGTCGCTGATTTTCGGGTTGATGGATGTATTGAATTTCGCGCACGGGGCGTTCTTTACCTGGGGCGCCTATGCCGCGTGGTGGGTGATCGCGATGAGGACGCCGGTGGGTGGCAACGCCTCCACAGGCATTTTCCTGCTGGCGATTGTCGCGGCGGTCGTGGCGGGGGCGGCGTTGGCGACGGGGACGGAGGTCGTGCTGCTCCGGCCGCTCTACAAGCGCACGATCTCGCAGGTGCTCGTCACGCTCGGCGCGGGGCTGGCGCTCACCGAACTGACGGCGGTGATCTGGAAGCACGACGCCAAACTCTTCCCGCAGCCGCGCTGGATGGCGGCGACCTTGACGATCGCGGGGGCGCGTGTCCCGGCGAACCGGCTCGTCCTGATCGCCGTGGCGGGCCTCGTGCTGGCGCTGATGCTGCTTTTCCTGCGGTACACGCGGTACGGGTTGATCGTCCGGGCAGGGGCGGAGAATCGCGAGATGGTGCAGGCGCTCGGCATTGATGTCAACCGAGCCTTCACGCTCGTCTTCGCGCTCGGCGGCGCGCTGGCGGGGCTGGGTGGCGTCTTCGGCGGGGCATATTTCCAGTCCATTGACCCGAGCATTGGTACGGTCAACCTCATTTTTGCCTTCATCGTCGTGGTGATCGGTGGACTTGGCTCGATTAGCGGGAGCGCGCTGGCGGCGGCGATCATCGGCCTATCGCAGCAGTACGCGAACTACTATGCGGCGGCGTGGCTCGGTGATTTCGTCGTCGTCATCCTGCTCGCGGTCGTTCTGCTCGTCCGGCCAGGCGGGTTGCTGGGGGCGCGGCGATGATGCGGCGCGTGCGGCCTTTCTGGCCGGTGGTCATCCTCGGCGTCCTGCTCGCCATCCCGAAGGTGACGGCGCATATTCCGGCGCTCTTCGACGGCCCGCTCAACCGGGCGGGAAACCTGCAACTGCTGGCGGTCGGCTTCGCGTTCGGAATCGCCGCGCTCTCGTACAATCTCCTGTTCGGCTATACCGGCATCCTCTCCTTCGGGCACGCGCTCTTTTTCGGCGCGGGCGTCTATCTGCCGGTGATCGCGCTCCGCCGCTGGCAGTGGTCGCTCGGCCCCGCGCTGCTCTTCACCCTCGTCGCCACGCTCGTGCTGGCTGTCGCAATTGGCGCGCTCGCGCTGCGGACGCAGGGCGTCTACTTCGCGATGGTGACGCTCGCCTTCGCACAGGCGGGCGCGGTCGTCGTTGGCAAGAATCCCGGCGCGCTGACGGGTGGTGAGGAGGGGTTGAGCCTGCCGACAAAAAATCTGCCGTCGTGGATGGTCGGCGTCATCCATACCGGCAACCTCTACTGGCTGACGCTCGGCGTTCTGATCGTTGTCTATCTCCTCACGCTCCGCATGATTACCTCGCCGACGGGCCATATCTGGGAGGGCATCCGCGAGAACGAGCGGCGGGTGGAGATGGTCGGCTTGCGCCCATATACGTATAAACTCGTCGTCTTCGTCATCTCCTCCGTGATTGCGGCGATGGCGGGGGCGCTCTATCTCTTTCTGTCGAGTGGCGCGACTCCTGCTTCCGTGCGCTCGGATTTCACCGTTGCTCTCTTGCTGATGGTGATTATCGGCGGCAGCGGCGCGCTCTGGGGGCCGGTAGCGGGGGCGATGCTCTATCACTACCTCGATGTGCGCCTGACGACCTGGGCGGCATCCAGCGCGGTGAGCGCGCTACCGGGTGCCCTCAGCCGACCGCTCGCGGACCCACTCTTTATCCTCGGCATCATCTTCGTGCTGCTCGTCCTCTTTTTCCCGCGCGGGATCGCCGGGACGTTCGTGACGCGGCGTTTTCGCTCGTTAGGTCGAATGGCTGAGAAATAGCCTTGGGAGAGAAAGGAATCCCGCCATGAGCGCATCAACCGCGACGACGCACGACATCATGGTGAACGGTATCACGCTCCGCGTCGCGACATGGGGCAGATTCACAACGCCGGAACGGGCGGTGATCCTCGTGCATGGCATTACGGCCAGCTCGCGGACGTGGGCAGAATTCGGGCCGTTGCTTGCGGCGCGGGGATGGTACGCCATCGCGCCCGATTTGCGCGGGCGGGGGATGAGCGAGAAGCCGCCGCATGGTTATGGCCTCCCCTATCACGTCAATGATCTCCTCTCGCTCGCCGATCACTTCAACCTCTCGGCGATCAACTACGTCGGTCACTCGCTCGGCGCGCTGATCGGCTTCTTCCTCGCCGCGATCCATCCGCCGCGCGTCGGCAAACTCGTGCTCGTGGACGCGGGCGGCAATCTGCCCCCGGATACCGGCAAGGCGATTGGCAAGGCATTGGCGCGCCTCGGCACGCCCTATCCGTCGTTCGATGCCTACTGGAACGCAATGCGTGCGCCGTGGATGACGCCGGATGAGGCATTCTGGCGGGAATACTACCGCTATGACATTGAGACCTATCCCGACAATACCGTGCTGTGCCGCGTTCCCAGAGCGGTAATCGTTGAAGAAGTGGCGGCAAACGCAGCGATCCGGCTGGAAATGCTCTCAGAGATGGTGCAATCACCGACGCTGATCGCGCGCGCGACGGTCGGGATGCTTGCGCCGGATCGCGGCTTGCTTCTGCCGCGTGAGGAGGCGGAGCGGCTCCTGCGTGTCATACCCGCGAGCCGACTGATCGAGGTTCCCGACGCCAACCACTACACGGTCGTTCTCGTGGATGCATTCACCGATGTATGTATTGCGTTCCTGGAGGAATGAGGTTCTCCCGCCCATTTGTATCTTAACCATGCCTTCGCAGATAATACAACCATCGTTGAGTATGGAAAGGATTGAGGTGCGCCAATGAACCTGTCAGAGAACATGCGTGAGGGACTGGGCGGGCAGCGGCTTCGCCGTCGGGATATGCTCAAACTGGCTGCTGGCGCGAGCGTCGCGGCCCTGCTCGCCGCCTGCGGCGGGAGCAGCGCGACTGACACGCCGAAGCCCGCTGCCGCCACCACGCCAGGTGGCACGGTAGCACCCGCCGCAACGACCGCTCCCGCTGCCACGGCAGCCCCATCCGCCGCTGCCGCCGCCACGAAACCGGCGGGTAGCGCGGCGGCGACCACCGGGACGACCGCCGCCAGCCCCGCCGCGACGACAAGCGCCGCGACCGGTAACCTTTCGGTGAGCAAGAGCGGGTTCAAGGGGACGTTGCAGTACTGGGTGCTCGGCTACCTGCCGAACGGCGGCAACGCGACCGGTAAATTGATGGATGCAGCGGTCGCCAACTTCACCAAGGCGAACCCGGACATCAAAATCGAAGTCACAGGATACACCGGCGACCAGGCGGGCTTCACGAAGTTGACGCAGGCCGTGCAGGGTGGCTCCTCAGTGGATATTTTCCGCCTGCCGTCCGATATTCTGCCGCTCCTTGTGCAGGATAATCTCGTCGCGCCGATTGACGATTTCCTCACGGCGGACGACAAGAGCGATATGATTCCGAGCGTGCTCGATTCCACGCGCATCAGCGGCAAGTCGTACGCATGGCCGCTCTGGGTGCCGCCCGTTGGCATGTACCTCAATCTCGACATCTTCAAGGAGAAGGGCGTTGACCCGCCGAAGGGAGCCTGGACCTACGATCAGTTCGTTGACACCGCGAAGAA
>JAICJW010000018.1 GCA_025928215.1 Chloroflexia bacterium
GGCTTGTAGTGGTCGTATTCCATATGCCGTGCGGTTTTGGCGGCGATCTCCGCGCCCTTGAGGCGGCCGACGACATAGAGGGCCATATCAATGCCCGCCGAAACGCCCGCGCTCGTCACGATCTCACCCTCGTCCACGAAGCGCGCATCACCCCGGACGTGGACCATCGTGTAGGTCTGTGCCATTCGCTCGACGCTCGCCCAATGCGTCGTCGCGGTCTTGCCGGCGAGGATGCCCGCTTCGGCGAGCAGGAACGCGCCGGTGCAGACGGAGGTCGTCAGTTGGGCCTCCGCCGCGCGCCGCTTGATCCAGCCGATCAATTTCGGATTCGCCACTTCCCGCCGCGTCCCCATCCCGCCCGGCACGACGAGCAGATCGAGGGGCGGCGCATCCGCGAGCGCGTAATCCGGCACAATTTTCAGGCCGTTACGCGCGATGATCGGCTTCGTTGTCTCCGCCCGCTCCGCGACGGTAACGACCTGGAATCCGCCCTCCGTGATATTCCCCGCTACCGCGAAGACCTCGAATGGCCCCGCGAAATCGAGCACTTCCACTTCATCGAACAGCACGATCCCGACGGTCATCGTGCTGGTATGGGTATCTGTTGCGGACATGGGAACCCTTTCTTCCTATCCTGTATTGCGCAACCGTGGATCGAGGATATCGCGCAGCCAGTCGCCGATCAGGTTGATCGAGAGGACGGTAAGCATGATCGCGACGCCGGGGAAGGTCGCCAGCCACCACGCGGTACTGACGTACGCGCGGCCATCGGCAAGCATACTGCCCCAGGTCGGCTGATTTCCGCCAGCGCCGAGGCCGAGGAAGGAGAGCCCCGCCTCAGCGATGATCGTCCCCGCGACGGCGAAGGTTGCGATGACGATGGCCGGCGTGATGACGTTCGGCAGAATATGCCGGAAGAGGATCGAGGGCGCGCGCGCGCCGATTGTCCGCGCGGCGGTGACGTATTCATAGTTCTTGGCGGAGAGCGTCGAGCCGCGGACGACGCGGGCAAACGGTACCCACGCGCCGATACTGAGGATGAAGATGACATTGCGCAGCCCCTGCCCGACGACAATCGAAATAAGGATCGCGAGGAGGAGGAAGGGGAAGGCGAGCTGCACATCCGCGATCCGGCTGATGACCGAGTCCGCCGCGCCGCCATAGTAGCCCGCGATCAAACCGATCACCGTGCCAATGCCGCCGCCGAGCGCGACCGCCGTCAGCCCAACAATGAGCGAGATGCGCGCGCCATAGAGGATGCGGCTGAAAATATCCCGGCCGAGATTATCCGTGCCGAGGAGATGGTTCGTCGAGCCATGAACCGTCTGGCCGGCCACGCCGAATCGCGGACAGGAGGTATACGCGGGGCAGGTCAGCCGCGCGCGGAGGTCCTGATCCGCTGGATCGTGCGGGGCAAGCCAGGGAGCGCCGATCGCCGCGACGATCACGCCGAGCAAGATAATGCACCCCGCCAGTCCCAGCCGCCCGCGCCGAAGCATCCGCCACGCGCGTTTGCCGGCGCTCCGTTTCTTCGGTTCCTCCCGGAGCATCGCGCGCGTTCCTGTCAGCACGCCCTCTTGTGACATCGTTCGCTCCTACGCGTAGTCAGTAGTCGGTAGCCGGTAGCCGGTAGTCAGAGGGGCCGTTTCCGTTGTGGCTACTGACTACTGATTACCGACTACTATGCCAGGCGGACGCGCGGGTCCAGCCATGTATAGAGAATATCTATCAACAGATTGATCGTGACGAAACTGACGGCCACCAGGAAGACGATTGCCTGAATGACCGGGAAATCGCGGGCATTGATGGAGTCAACCGCCAGTTGCCCGACGCCATTCCACTGGAAAATTTGCTCGGTGATTACCGCGCCCGCCAGCAGGTTGCCGAAATCGAGGCCGATGATGGTGACGAGCGGGATCGCGGCATTTTTCAGCCCGTGCCGGAAGATGACGAGAATCTCCTTCAGCCCCTTCGAGCGCGCGGTGCGCACATAATCCTGATCCATGACATCGAGCATCCCGGAGCGGACGAGCCGGGTCAGGCGCGCGAGGCTCGGCGCGGCGAGCGTAATCATCGGCATGAGAAAATAGCGGGGCGAGAAGCCACTGTACCCCTGCGATGGGAGCCAGCCGAACCGCACCGCGAAAATGAGAATCAACATGATGCCGAGCCAGAAATTCGGCACCGACTGCCCGAAGAGCGCGACGAACGTCACGGCATTATCGAGCACCGAATATCGTTTGACGGCGGCGATCACCCCGAAAATAATCGAGAGCGTGACGGAGAGTATCAGCGCGCAGACCGCCAGTTGAATCGTGCGCGGATAGCGGCTGAGCACGAGATGCATTGAATCGAAACCCTGATAGTGGATCGAGGTGCCGAAGTTCCCATGCAGCGCGTTACTGACGAAGGTGATGTATTGCTCCCAGAGTGGGCGGTCCAGTTTCAGGTTGTGCCGGACATTCTGAATGTCCGCCTCTGAGGAGGTCTGGGAAAGGAGCAGCCGCACCGGGTCGCCCGTCAGCCGCACGACGAAAAAGACGACCGTAATCACGCCCAGTACGACGAAGCACGCCTGCACTAACCGCCGGATGATGTACTGAATCACAAGGCCCCCCTTCAGGGGAAGGACTAAGGACTGAGGACTAAGGACTATGAAGGGCTCGTTCCCACTTAGTCCTTAGTCCTTAGTCTTTAGTCCTCCCTTACTCGTTCCACTTCATCTCGTACGCCCAGACCATCTCGTCGAAGCGCGGTTCCCACTTGACCCAGTTATCCACACCGTAGATGTCGGTCAGGTTGTACATGAAGAGGCAGGCGGCATCGTCGAAGAAGATCTTCTGCGCCTGCGCGTACAGCGCGTTGCGCTTGTCGGAGTCAATCGTGTAGCGCGCCTGGGTGATGAGGTCGTTGAACTGGGTGTTCCCGTAGGCGATGCCGGAAGTTCCCTTGCCGGCGTTCACTGTATCCCGCGTTTCGATCGAGAAACGGGAATAGAGGATATTGTCGGCATCGAAGATCCAGTTGCCCCACGAGGCGAAGATCATGCCATCCTCTTCCATTGCATTGCCCTTCTGGGTGAGGACACTGGAATCAACGAGGTTTCCTTTGCAGCGGATGCCGACCTTGTTCAGCATCTGGGTAATCGCCTCCGCGACCTCCTTATCCTTCATGTACCGCCCCTGGATGTACCAGATATTGACATCGAAGCCATTGGCGAAGCCGGCCTCCTTCATCAGGGATTTCGCCTTTTCCGGGTCGTACGGGTATGGCTTGAGGGAGGGATCGTAGCCGACCGTCCACGGTGGCAGCACGGTCGCGATACGGGTTCCGTTGCCGAGGAGGACGCCCTGAATGATCGAGTCCCAGTCCACAGCATAGTTGATCGCCTGCCGGAGTTTTACGTTGTCTACCGGCGCCTTGCGCACCTCGAAGGTATAATAGGGCACGCGGTTACTGGCGACGGCGCGTGCGGTCTGCCGCCCGCCCTTGTTGATGCTGTCCACCTCTTCCGGCGGCATGTCCTTCGCGACATGGATCTCGCCGGAACGCAGCGCAGCGACGCGCGTCGCCTGCTCGGAGATGATCTTCATCCGCACATTCTTGATCTGCGGAGCGCCGCCCCAGTATTGCTCATTGGACGCGACGACGAAATCCTGATTGGGGGACCAGGAGACGAACTTATAGGGGCCGGTGCCGTTCGCGGTCTTCAGGACGCCGCCGGGCAGGGCATTTGCTTCGGTGAATTTTGGCGCCACCTGCACCATCGAGAAGCCCGTCATGCGCGAGAGAAGAGCGGGGTCCGGCTTTGCCGTGTGAACATTGACGGTGTACGGGTCCACCACATCCACGCGGTCAATCACGGTGTAGGTCGAGCGGGCATCCGCGTTGTTCTTCGGATCGAGCGGGCGCATGATGCTGTACTTGACCGAATCCGCATTGAACGGCTCGCCATTGTGGAAGGTGATGTTCTGCCGCAGTGTGAACTGCATCGTGTTGTCGTCCAACCGTTTCCATGCGGTCGCGAGGAGCGGCGAGATCGTCTTGCCATCCCGCTCGACCTTGACGAGGGGTTCATAGACATGCCGGAGAATGCTCTCCGCGATCGTCGCGACGTGCGTCTGCGGGTCAATCGCGTGCGTCGTCAGTTGATCCGTCCCCCAGCAGAGGACGAGTTCGCTCGGCTTATTGCCCTGTGGCTTGCCGGGCGGCGGGTTCTGAATGCTCGTCTTGACCTGCACGCCGACGGTGGAGACGGCGCCGAAAGTCGGTGTCGCGCCGCCGGTCGTCTGCGCGGCCGGTGTTGCGCCCGTTGCTGGCGTGCTGCCAGTGGCCGTGCCGCCTGCCTTCGTTGCGGCGGCGCCGGTCGTCGCGGTGGGGGCGGTGCTGGAGCCGCCGCAGGCCGCGAGGACGGCGCTGGCCGCCGCTGCCGCCGATCCGATGAGGAACCGCCGCCGGTTGAGTATGTGTAGACGTTCGCGCTCGGTCATGTCTTCCCTCCCATTGATCCAAACCACCCCAATGAACCGTTCCGCCTCGTTTCCCCATCTCCCCCTTACGTCATGATGACGCCATACCCGACTCAGTACGCCAGCTTGTGCAGCGCGCCCGCGAGCACCTCGATCCCCGCGACCGCGTCCTCGATCGTCGTGAATTCCTCCGGCGTGTGGCTGCGGCCATCCTTGCTGCGGACGAAGAGCATCGCCACGTTGCTGCGCGCTGCCATGATCTGGCTGTCATGCCCCGCGCCGCTCTGCATTGTCATCGTCGGAATGCCCTGCTCCCGCGCTGAGGTCTCAAGCACCTGTACCGTTTGGGGGTCACAGATGCACGGCGGCGTATCGCTCCGGACCTGCCATGTCACTTCGACCTGCCACTGTTCCGCCATATCCCGGAAGAGGCGCTCGTGCCGCTCGTACAGTGCCGCGCGTTTCGCCGGGTCGGGATGCCGCGCGTCCACGCTGAAGGTGACGCGCTCCGGCACGATGGCGGGGAAATTCGGTTCGGCGGCAATCCGCCCGACGGTCGTCACCGCCGGGCGGCCCATTGCCAGCGCGTTCTCGCGCACGCCGAGGATGATCGCGGCGGCGGCAGCCATCGGATCGTGCCGGAGGTCCATCGGGAAGGCGCCCGCATGATCCGCGCGCCCGTGAACCTCCACGGTATAGCCGCGCAACCCGGTGATCGCATTGACGACCGCGACGGGCAGCCCCGCCTCTTCGAGTAGCGGCCCCTGCTCGATGTGGAGTTCGATGAAAGTTTCGATGTCACCCCGCGCCGCGTCGGGGATGCGGTCGGGATCGAGGCCGACCGAGCGCATCACGTCCGCCATCGTCTCGTCAGCGTAACTGCGCATCGTCTCCGCCTCGTGCGGCTCGATCCGACCAACGACGGCGCGGGAGGCCCAGAAGTTCGCGCGGGGGAAGCGGCTCGATTCCTCCTGACAGAAGGAGACGACTTCCAGTGGCCGCTTCGGCGGGCCGAACTGCTCCGTGAGCGCCGCAATCGCGACATATCCTGCAATCACGCCGAGCGCGCCGTCGTAGCGGCCGCCGGGGAGTTGCGTATCTATGTGCGATCCTGAGACGATCGCCTTGCCGCCTTCGCTGCCTTCCAGCCGCCCCCAGACGGAGCCAGTCGCGTCCCAATGCACCGCGAGGCCCGCATCTTCGCACCACCGCGCGACCATCTCCTGCGCCGCCGCCCATTCCGGTGTGTAGACCGCGCGCCGCACGCCCGTTCCGTCGGACGCGCCGAACTCCGCCAGCGCGAAGACGCACCGTTCGACGAGGGCGGGATCAATCCGAACGCGCGATACCACCGAGGCTCTCCATGATTTCTTCGCCGTACGCGAAGGTGATCGGCAGGCCACCACTATGGACGAACAGGACCGTATCGCCCGCTTTGAACGCGCCGCGCCGAACCCGATCAATCAGGCCGGACATCGCCTTGGCGGTATAGACCGGGTCGAGAATCAGCCCCTCGGTGCGGGCGGTGAGGCGCAAGGCTTCGAGTCCCGCCGCCGTCACGACGCCGTACCGCTCCCCGACGTAGTCGTCGTGGACGGTGACATCCGCCGCCGTGAGCCGGACGGGAAGATCGAGCAATTCCGCTGCACTGTTCGCGTAGCCGAGCATCTGTGCCTCGATCATCTCCCGCGATCCACCAACGCTGACCGCGTGTACGCGATACGATGCTCCGAGCACTTTCCCCGCGAGTGCCAAACCCGCCGTCGAAGTTCCCGACGCCATCACAATATGGGTAACAGACGCGCCCAGTATATCAAGTTGTCCGAGGATTTCCACTGCCGCAAGCAGGTAGGCGCACGTCCCCGCGATTTTTGAGAATTGATCACGTGGGACGGCATAGGGCACATGACCGTCCGCGTGCAGCCGCGCGATCAGATCGTCCAGGTGCCGCGTGATGGCTGCCGGATCGTCACTCTCCGCTTCGATGATCCGCGCGCCCATGATATGGTCGAGGAGGAGGTTACCCTGAATCGGCTGATCCTTCTTGCTCGGGATCTTGATGATGTAGTTCGTCAGGCCAAACTTCGCCGCCACCGCCGTATGCAGCCGCGCGTGATTGGACTGCGCGACATTCGTGACGATCATCGTGTCCGCGCCCTTGGCGAGCACATCCGCGACGCGGAATTCGAGGTGGCGGACTTTGTTGCCGCCGAAGGCGAGGCCGGTCAGGTCGTCCCGCTTGACGAAGAGGCGCGGCGAACTGCTGTCCGGCCCGAGCGCGGCGCGAAGGCGGGGCATTTCCTCCAGCGGCGTTGGCAGCGCGGCGATCCGCACGCGCGGCAACCGCCCGACGCGCTCCACGAGCGCATCGCGGGTCATCGTTTCTATGGTGGTTGCCATTTGCCTACCCCCTGCCCCTCCCGAGACGGGAGGGGTGACGCATGCGAATCGCCGTGGGCTATCCGTAACACCTCGATCTTCAAGAGGTTCGCGCCCCCTTCCCATGCCGAGTGGCGGAAGGAGGCGGGGGTTTAGGTTCTCGTCCCCGCCGTCTGATATCCGTGACGCAACTGGCGATAGTGCGCCGTCCGCGCTTCGGGATCGAAGTAGAGGCGCGGAATCTCCATCGCGTTCTTGCCGAAAAGGACGAATTCGAGCGCGACTTCGCCGTCCGCCCCTTGCTGCGCGTGAATATCCTGTGGCGGGTGCGGGATGATCGCCGTGTCACCGGGGCCGAGAATATGCTCGGCGGAAAAGGCGATTTCCGCATGCCCTTCGCCCTCGCCACTGTCGAGGCGACGATATTCCTGCATGCGATCCTTGCCGGCATAGACGGCGACGACACCCCAGGTGCCGTGGTTGTGGATTGGCGTGTTCGTCTCCGGAGGGAAGCGGGCGCGCACGAGCGTCAGCCCCGTTTCGTCCGTGTAGAGCGGGCGGGATTGCCGCCCCTTGCCGTCGTGGGCATTGCCGAACTCCTCGGGCGTCTCGGTCAGCGCCGGTTCGGTCGTGATCGCCTTCATCCGTTCCGCGATTTGCCGCAACCCCGCATCCGTTGGCCCCTCATCCGCGAGAATCGCCTTCACGTCCGTAATGAATGCGTTCACAATCTCTTCTTTGGTCATTTACCCTCACCCCCCAGCCCCCTCTCCAACGCGATGGAGAGGGGGAGCCGTAGGGGCGCATCGCATGCGCCCAATTCCCTTGCTCAGTCCTCAGTCCTCAGTCCTTAGCCCTTCTCCTCTACCACGCCATCGCGTAGCCGTCGCGGCGTGGGTCCGCGCCGCCCATCAAGGCGCCGCTGTCGGGGTCAACCATCACGCCCTGGCCGCCGCCGAACAACATCGTCCAGTTCTCCTGCACCAGCAATTCGTGGCCCCACTGGCGCAACTGCGCGCGCACCTCTTCCGGAATGCGCCCTTCGATCAGCAGTTCGGTGCCGTTGGCGGTGCGGACGCGTGGCGCTTCGATGCCCGCCTGGATGCTGAAGCCGAAATCCATGATATTGAGCATCATCTGCGGCGTCGTCTCCATGATGCCAAACGAACCGGGCGTGCCAATGACCATGAAGAGTCGCCCGTCCTTCCAGACCTGCGCCGGGGCGAGGCACTGCTCGACGCGCTTGTGCGGGCCAATGGCGTTCGGGCTTTCGGGGTCCATATCCATCCAGTAGGTGAAGTTGTTGAGGGCGAGGCCAGTATTGCCGAAGACGACGCCGGAGCCGAAGCCGCCGCCGAGCGTCTGGGTGACTGAAACGGCGTTGCCCTGCTCGTCCACCGCATCGAAGTGGGTCGTGCTCTGCGGCAACTTGTAGGGATCGCCGGCGAGAATCTCGTCCTGCCGCTTCTTCGAGGTATAGCGGTCGCCGCCCGCCACCCCTGCCTTCGTCGGATTGATCAGCGAGCGGCGATGCGCGGCGTATGCTTTAGAGATCAGCCCTTCAGTTGGCGGGTTCGGCGCGGGGGCGTATTCGGCGCGGTCGGCGACGGCGAGTTTCATCGCCTCGGCAAGATGGTGGATATACGCCGCGCTGTTCTGCCCCATCCCCGCCATGTCGAATCCCTCGACGATGTTCAGGGTCTGCAAATACTGGATGCCGCTGCATGGCGGTGGCGGGCAGTACACATCGTAGCCCCGGTAATTAACCCCGATTGGCTCGACCCACTCCGGCGTGAAATCATCGAGGTCGCGCTGAGTAATCAGGCCGCCGTTCTCCTCGGAGAAGCGGACGATCTCCTTGCCGATTTCGCCTTTGTAGAAGGCGTCCTTGCCGCCCTCGACAATCGTGCGGAAGGTGCGCGCGAGGTTCGGCATTTTGAGAATCGTCCCCGCCGTCGGCGTGTGCCCCTCCGGCGCGTATTGCTCGCGCGAGGTCTGCCACTTCAGCAGATACTCCTCGGAGACTTTGAAGTGATGCTCGTTCTTGATCGAGAGCGGGAAGCCGCCCTCCGCATACTCGATGGCGGGCTGGAAGACGGTGGCGCGATCCATCGTGCCATACTTCTCCAGCGCCGTCAGCCAGCCGCCGAGCGCGCCGGGGATGAGCGGCGAGAGAATGCCCTTCTGCTTGTCGTCCTCGTGTTTGTACTTGCTCAACTCAGCGGCATAGGCGCTCGGACCGTTGTAGTCGAGGACGATCCGCTTCTTGCTCTTCGCGTCGTAGATGAACATGTAGCCGACGCCGCCCGCGCCCGACATATATGGCTCAACGACATTGAGCGCCGCCGCGATAGCGACGACCGCGTCAATCGCGTTGCCGCCCTGCATTAGCATCCGCTGCCCCGCCAGCGTCGCCAGATAATGCGCCGATGCGCACGCCCCCCGCCGCCCCATCACCACCGGCCGATGCGCCAACCCCTCGTTCGCCCACGCCATCGTACCTAACCCCCTCCTGATGAAACCGATTGAACCGAAGACGATTGAACCGCAGAGACGCAGAGACCGCAGAGGGCCACAGAGAAGAAGAGAATATTCGGATTGGATTTGACTATCTGAAAGACTCTCCTATTGATCGCGTCTCTTTTTCTTCTCCTCCCTTCTCTGCGATTCATTTGTTTTCCAGCGCCGCGAGGTAGGCCGCGCTGCTCTGAGCGATCAGCCCCCACATTCCGACGCTGAAAAAGCGGACGCCACGGGCATATTCGCGCGCCGCGTCCGCCCCGGTCGGCGCGTTCATGCCGACCGGCTTGCCCGCCGCCACGCCGAGCCGGATGATCTCGGCAATCGCTTCTTGCACGGCGGGATGATTCCGCTCGCCGGGGTGGCCCATGGACTGTGAGAGGTCCGACGGGCCGATGGAAATGGTATCCAACCCCTCGACCGCGAGAATATCCGGCAGATGGTCCACGGCGCGAATATCTTCGATCAGCGCGTTGACGAGGATCATCGCATTCGCCCCCCGCGCATAGTCTCCCATCGGGCCACCGAGGCCATACTCCGCTGCCCGCACTCCGGCCAAGCCGCGCGCCCCCATGGGGTGATAGCGCGCCGCCCGAACCGCCCGCTCCGCGTCCGCGCGCGTCGTCACCTGCGGGACGACGATGCCCTGCGCGCCGGTATCGAGGTAGCGGAGGATTTCGTGCGGCGCGTTCGTCGGTACCCGCACGATGGGGGTGACGCCGGCCACATGTGCCGCCCGCACGAGGTCTTCGCAATCCTTGACGCTGATGTGCCCGTGTTCGGCATCAATCAGCACATGATCCCAGCCGGTCAGCCCACACACCTCGACGAGCGCCGCATCGGCGACCGGGATAATCGGCCCCGCACTCCATCCACCCGCCGCCAACCGTTCCTTCATCCTGTTCGGTCGCATTGAACCTCCGTTGATACGAGCGCGGAGAACGCGGGGAAAAGAGGGGATGATACGAGGCGAATCATGGATACCCCGGCACACCGAACCGACACTGCCCGATCACGAACTGATGAATGCGATGGTACTGTGGCCCCGCATGAGGCGTCAAGGGCGTGGAACACCGTTTCACTCTACGGCGACCCACCTCAATGTAACAGGGTAGGCCGCCCCATCCTGTCAGCTCCTCGGCTCCTCGGTAGGAAGCGGGACGGCAGGCTGATCGGCACCAATGACGGGTGTGGCACGCAGTTCCTCCCAGTGGGTGTGCTCGACCGCACCGATGTCGCGGAGATGCGCCACATCGTTGTAGGCAACGAGCCGCCAGCGCGGGCGCTTGTCGGGCGGCGTGCGCCGCTCCCAGTGGGTGATCGAAGTATTGTGCGTCTGGAACTCCACGGTGGGGTGCGTCTGGGTGCTCGGGCCGAAGAAACAGAGGAGCGAGCCGTCAATTACTCCGCCATGGCAGACGATTACGACCGTCTTGCCGTCGTACGCGGCCGCGATGCCGTGCAGCGTCGTCCCGACGCGGAGGAGGAACTGTGCCCAGCTCTCGCCGCCGGGTGCAAGCGGGCGATACGGATCGCGCGCAAAATCGGGCACGCCGTATCGCCGCGCGAACTCATCCAGCGAGAGACCGTCCGCCTCGCCAACACGCATCTCCTGCACGTCATCCTCCCAGATGATCGGCAACCCGAGCGCGGGGGCGATAATTTCCGCCGTCTGCCGGGCGCGGGGCAAGGTGCTGGCGATCAGCAGATCGGCGGCGATTTCCTGGGTCGCGGCGAGCCGGTCCCGTAGTGCCTCCGCCTGCCGCATGCCGAGTGGTGAGAGGCCCGTGTCACCGCACATTCCGCCGATAATCGGCTCGACATTGCTTACGGCCTCGCCATGACGGATCAAGTAGAGATGTGTCATTCGCTGCGTATCCCTTCGCTGCTGGTATCGTACGGTGCGTGTGCATTCGCTACAACGCAGTATACAAAGCGACGACCGCCGGGCCGAACCATTTAAGGCTATTGGGGCCGAGCGGCGCCATTGGTGAGGCGTCCTGCTGGCTAAGAAGCCCGCTGGCAATTCCCTCGAGACCATCATCGCGCGATCGCGCGCGTGGTCGTAAACTGCTTCTCGCATTGACTTTTGCGAAATTGTCAGTACCCTGAATCTACGTTTGGTCGCAGTTGCAATTGCATCGTTCATGAGGGACACGGCAGTAGCCTCCGATGCTATCGCGGTCAACGCGTTCTTGGGGTGCATTCTTCGGTAGAACGTTTTTCAGTACTGAAGGAGTATGACAGGTGGAACTTCGGGAGCCTGACTGCGTACGACGCAGCCAACTGACACGGCGTGGATTTCTTAGCGGGCTTGCGGCGAGCGCGGCGGTCGCCATCCTCGCGGCCTGTGGCGGCAGCAAGGCGACGGACACGCCGAAGGCCGCGACCGGCGCGACTGCCGCACCGGCGGGGACGACTGCACCGGCAGCGGGTGCGGCGACCGCCCCGGTCAGCAGCGCGGCAGCCGCCGCAACCAAGCCCGCCGGGAGTGCGGCTGCCCCCGCCGTGGCGGCCACCTCGGCACCGCTGGCGGACGCCGGCTCGATCACGATGCTTTCCACGCAGTTCTCGCCGATTGACCAGGCGGAGAAGTTCCGCAAGACGATCCTCGGCAACTTCAAGGGCAAGGTGGACTTCCTGCCGCAGGATTACGGGCCGTATAACGACCGTGTTCGGGCGGAGGAGCAGGCGGGCAAGCTGACCGTCAGCATTCTCGGCGGCCTGCATGGCGACTTCGCCCCCTTCGCGAGCGACGGCCTGCTGGAAGACCTGACGCCGCTGGCCGCGAAACTCAGTGACCGCGGCTTCCCCAAGGCCTTTCTCGATCTCGCGAAGTACGGCACGGAGAAGACCTACTATATCCCCTGGATGCAGGCGACCTACATCATGGCGGCGAACAAGAAGGCATTGCAGTATCTGCCGCAGGGCGCCAATGTGCAGGCCCTGACCTATGCGCAACTGAAGGACTGGGGCGCGGCGATGCAGAAGGCGTCCGGCCAGCGGCGCATCGGCTTTCCCGCCGGCCCGACCGGGCTGATCCACCGCTTCTTCCAGGGCTATCTCTACCCCTCCTATACCGGCACGACCGCCGTCGGTTTCAAGACCCCCGAAGCGGTGCAGATGTGGACTGACTTCAAGCAGATCTGGCAATACACGAACCCCGGTTCGACGAACTACGCGAACGCCTCTGAGCCGATGCTCTCTGAGGAGATCTGGGTCGGCTGGGATCACATCGCCGGGCTGCTGAATGTGCTTCAGATGCGCCCGAATGACTTCGTCGCCTTCCCGGCGCCCTCCGGGCCGAAGGGGCTGGGCTATATGCCCGTGCTTGCCGGATTCGCGATCCCGAAGGGCGCGCCGAACCGTGCAGGCGCGGAATTGCTGATTGATTACCTGACGCAACCGGCGCAGCAGATTGCCACCGCAAAAGAGGAAGGCTTCTTCCCGGTGACGAATGCCACGGTACCCGCCGATCTCTCCGGCGGCGTCAAACTGGAGGCGGACGCAATTAAGGCGCAGTCCAGCGCGCCGAATGGGGTCACAACGCTGCTTCCGGTCGGGCTTGGCGCGAAGAACGGTGATTACAGCAAGGCATACACGGATTCGTTTACCCGCATCATCGTCAAGGGCGAGGACATCCAGACGGTGCTGAACGACGAGGGCAAGATCATTCAGGGCATCTTTAACGACACGAAGGCGCCATGCTGGGCGCCCGATCCCGCGAGTACGGGCGCATGTCAACTCAAGTAACGACCGACCGGCGGACGGTAGCGGCTCCGGCGCGGCGCACCCGCCGCGCCAGGGGAGCCAACAATTCGCGCGCCGCATATTTATTGCTCGTTCCTGCCGTGATCTTCCTCGCGGTCTTCGTCGTCTGGCCGATGTTCCAGGCGCTCATCCTCTCCGTCCGTGGGGAGCATGGTGGCTGGACGACGGCGAATTTTCATCGAATGACGGGCGATACCTACTTCTGGCCGGCAGTGAAGTACACGTTCCTCCTGATCGTCGTCATCCTGCCGTGCCAGTTGGTGCTCGCGCTGGCGATGGCGCTCCTCCTGCAGACGGACATGAAGGGGAAGGGATTCTTTCTCTATATCTGGGCGATCCCGCTGGCGATCTCCGACCTCGCCGCCGGGATCGTCTGGCTCTCCATCTTCTCCCCGACCGGCTTCCTCAACTCGATTCTGCACGGGCTGGGTTTGCAGCAGAACCCCTTCCCGTTCCTCACGACCGAGCATCCGGTCAGCAGTTTCCTCGCGATTGTCGTCGCCGAGACGTGGCGGGCGACCTCGCTCGTCATGATTATTCTCCTCGCCGGTATTCAGGTCATCCCGAAGGATTACGGCGAGGCGGCGGAAGTCTTCGGTGCGACAGCCTGGCAGCGGCTGCGCTACGTGACGCTGCCGCTTCTGCGCCCCAGCCTCCAGGTGGCGCTCATCCTGCGGACCCTCGCCGCCTTCCAGGTCTTCGCCATCGTCCTGGCACTGGTCGGGCGCACGATTCCGGTGCTGGCCGAGGAGGCGTACTACTGGCGCGCCACCCTGACCAATAACTATATCGCTGCCGCCTATGCAGTCATCATTATCGTCATCTCGATCGTCGTGACGATCGTCTATCTGCGCGCTCTGCGCGTGCGTGATGAGCAGCAGGGGGTGTGAAGGGAAGGCCACGCCAGTTCGTATGAGTCACCCCTTCCCGGTTCGGGAGGGGACAGGGGGGTAGGGATGACTGCGACGATCACGAAACCGATTACCGCCGCACCCGTTGCGCGCCGCCGGGCGCGCTCGCGGCGCTACGCATTCGGGCGGGTCGGGCTCTACGTGCTGGCGATCCTCATCACGCTCTTTATGCTCTTGCCGATCTATTTCATCATCATTAGCGCATTCAGCCCGCAGGCGAAGATTTACGCCTTCCCGAAGGCGCTCATTCCGCGCTCCTTTTCAAGCGAGACGTTCTCGTTTTTCATCCACTCGACCGGCGTGCTGGCGTCGGTGCGCAACAGCATCGTCGTCGGCATCGGCACGCTGATCCTCTCAACGGTGATTGGTGCGCCGGCAGGGCTGGCGCTTGCGCGCTTCTTCTTTCGCGGGCGTGGTGCATTCCAACTCTTCATTCTCTCCACACGCGCCTTTCCGGCAGTGATCCTTGCCATTCCGCTCGCCGTCACCTTCATCAATTGGAATCTGTACGACACACTGCTCGGCGTCATCCTCGTTCATACCGCCTTCACTCTGCCCACGACGATTCTCGTCATGAGCAGTGTCTTCGTCAGCATCCCGCACGATCTGGAAGAGGCGGCCTTGACGCTCGGCTGCACGCCGTTCGCCGCCTTCTGGCGCATCTTGCTCCCACTCTCGCTGCCGGGGATGGCAGCGACGGCGATCTTCGCCTTCGTTGGCTCCTGGAACGAGGTCTTCGCGGCGACGATCCTGACGGTGAAAAACCGCACGCTGCCCGCGCAGGTGCTCGCCTCGCTCAACAGCGCGCAACTGCCGTACAAGTTCGCGGGTGGCTTCGCACTGGTCATTCCCTCCCTCGTCTTTATCTTCATCATGCGCCGCTATCTCTTCAATATGTGGGGGCGCGTCGTGCGGTAGTCGGGAAGTAACAAGTGGAAAGTAGAAGGTTATCCGGGGTGTTGTCGCTCGTTACTCGTTACTTTTGACTTGTTACTTATTACTCGCCGGAGGCGCTTGTGGCTGAAATCAACATCCAGAACATCGTCAAGACCTTCGTGGGGAGCAAACAGCCAGCTGTCAACAACGTTGACCTGACGGTGGCGGATACGGAGTTCATGGTCCTGCTCGGCCCCAGCGGCTGCGGCAAGACGACGCTCCTTCGGATGATCGCGGGACTGGAATATCCGGATAGCGGGAACATTTTGATCGGCAACCGTGATGTCACCGATTTGCCGCCGCGTAACCGGGACATCGCAATGGTCTTTCAGAGTTACGCCGTCTTCCCGCACATGAAAGTGCGCGACAACATCGCCTTCGGCTTGCGGATGCACCACACGCCGAAAAGCGAGATTAGCCATAAGGTCGAGCATGCCGCCGATCTCCTGCAACTGACACCCTATCTGGACCGGTTCTCGGCGCAACTCTCCGGCGGGCAGCGGCAGCGCGTCGCGGTGGCGCGGGCAATCGTCATGGAGCCATCCGTGCTGCTGATGGACGAGCCACTCTCCAACCTCGACGCGCTCCTGCGGCTCAACTTCCGCAGTGAACTGAAGAAACTGGTGCAGGAGATCAAGACGACGACGATTTACGTCACACACGATCAGGTCGAGGCACTCAGTCTCGGCGATCGCATCGCCGTCATGCGCGACGGCGAGATTATCCAGTGTGGCACGCCGATGGAGGTCTACAATGATCCAGCGACGGAGTTCATCGGCAGTTTCATCGGCAACCCGCCAATGAACTTCCTGCGCGGGCAACTCCGGCACGAGAACGGACGCGCGCATGTCGCCGTCGGCGAGCATCTGCTGAATGCACCGGCGGCTCTGGCGGCCGGGCCGGATGGCGATGTGCTCGTCGGCATCCGCGCGGAGAATATTCAGGCCGGCCTGCAACCGATTGCGGATGCCCTCGCCGCCCGCGCCGAGGTGATCGAGCCGGTGGGGGCGAACCTGCTCGTTACGGCGGTCGTCGGCGATCAGCGGGTGAAGGTGCTGACGCGCACCGATTTCCCGATTGAGACGAACGGGGCGCTCTGGCTGCAACCGGAATGGGACAAATTGCGCTGGTTCGATCCGGCGACGCATCGGGAGATTGCCGCCACATGAGTACCACCGATCAGCCGATCCATCTCACGCCGGAGGAAATGGCAACGCAGGCGGCGGCGGTGCTGCACGCCAACGATCTCGGCGGCTGGACGAAGGCCGCGCCCCGGCTCTATCCGCATCAGTGGAGTTGGGACAGCGCCTTCATCGCCATCGGCCTCGCCCATCTCGATACCCGGCGTGCCGCGCAGGAACTCCGCGTGCTCTTCGCCGCGCAGTGGGCCACGGGGATGGTGCCGCACATCGTCTTCAATCCCGCCGCGAGCGGCTACTTTCCCGATCCCGCGCGATGGGGTATCACGACCGCGCCCACCGCGCCCGCCGGTGTGGAGACGAGCGGCATGTGTCAGCCGCCGGTCCATGCCATCGCGGCGCACGCGATCTGGGAAACCGCGCAGCAGCGGGGTGGGGCGGAAGCTGCCGCCGCGACCGCCTTCTTGCGCGAAATCTATCCGCGTCTGCTCGCCTGGCACCGCTACCTCGCGACCGACCGCGACCCGGAGCAGTCCGGCCTCGTCACGATCTATCATCCGTGGGAGAGCGGCGCGGATAACTCGCCCGCGTGGGATGATGCGCTGGCGGCGATCACGGTCGGCGACCTGCCGCCGTATGAGCGGCAGGACCTCAAACATGCCGACCCTTCGATGCGCCCGACGATGGCGGAGTACGACCGCTACCTCTGGATCGTCGAGATCATGCGGCGGGGACGCTACGATGAGGCGACGACCTACCGGACGAACCCGTTCCTCGTCAAGGCCGTCTGGTTCAGTGCGATCTTCGTCGCCGCGAACGATGCGTTGCTGGAGATTGCCGCGATCATTGACGCACCGGATGCGGACCGCGCGCTCATCACTGAATGGCGCGATCGCGGGCTGCACGGCCTTGATGAGCAATGGGACCCGGCGTTGAATCTCTGTCTCGATTACGATCTGCGGTCCGCATCGCCGGTCCGCGTGCAGGTGATGGGTGGCTTCGCCCCGCTGATTGCCGGGCATCTCACACCGGAGCGGCGCGCGGCGATCCTGACGACGCTCGATTCACCGGCATGGCTCGGTCATCCGCGTCTCCGCTGGCCCGTGCCGCCGAGCACCAGCCCGGACGATCCCGCGTTTGATTCCCGCCGCTACTGGCGCGGCCCAACCTGGCCGGTGATGAACTGGCTCTTCTGGTGGGCGCTTCAGCGCGCCGATGCGACCGAGCAGGCTACCGCCCTCCGCCAGGCATCGCTCGATCAACTGAGCGGCGGCGGCTTCGGCGAGTATTACGAACCCTTCACGGGCGAGCCGCTCGGCTCCCTCGACCAATCCTGGACCGCCGCCATGGCATTGGACTGGCTCTACGCGTTACTTTCAAAGTAGTCGCGCAGCCGCTCGATGGCGATGCGGGCGCAGCGGTGGAACATGCCGACGGTGTCGCCCGCGATGTGCGGGGTGAGGAAGGCATTGGGGAGCGTGCGGAGCGGATCATCGAGGGGCAGCGGTTCGGTGTCATAGACATCGAGGAAGGCATGGAAGCGGTTCTTCCGCAGTTCCGCGACGAGTGCGGACGTATCGAGCAGGGCGGAGCGCGCCGCGTTGATGAAGACCGCGCCGTCCTTGATACGCGCGAACTCCCGCGCACCGAGCATACCGCGCGTCGCGTCCGCCACCGCCATGTGGAGCGAGATGACATCCGCCGTCGCGAGCAGTTCATCCAGTGAGACGCGGCAGATGCCGAGCGCACGGGCGTCATCGTCCGACAGGAACGGATCGTAGGCGATCAGCGTCGCGCCGAACGCGCGGAACCGCGCCGCCGCCACCCGCCCGACCCGGCCCACGCCGATCAGCCCGACGACGCTCTCACCGAGCAATCCCGCCTCGCGCCGCCCCGGTTCGGCCCAGAGGCTACCGGATTTCAACTGGCGGTCGAACTCCACCAATCGCCGCACGCCCATAATCGCCGTGCCGAGCACCCATTCGACGACCGCCTCCGTCGTGGCATCGGATGCGTCAATCACCGTGACACCCGCCGCCTCCCACATCGCCCGCGCCGGGACGTGCCCGCCATGCCACCAGTGGGAGATAGCGATTGCGCGCACGGTGCCGACCGCGTTGAGGACATCCGTCGTGATCTCCGTCGCGCCGATGCCGTTCAGTGAGAGGATGCCGTCCACCCCCCGGAGTTCGCGGATCAGTTCGTCCGGTGAATATGGCGTTTCCCGCGTGCCGCCCGATGACACATCCGCGAACGCCCGCAACCGCGCCTCGTTCTCGGCGTTCATGTACAGCCCATACCATTCGCCCGCCCGATGAACGTAGATGTGCGGTTTCGGCATCCTTTTCTCCCTCCGCGTCGCGTCAATTCGACGTATGATGATTGTGACACGATCAATGACCCGGATACCAGCGGAAGGAGGAGTTCAGCATGAGTGACCCAATCACCCTCAAGGATGCACGGATTCTCGTCACCGGTGCATCCACCGGCGTCGGGCGCGCGACGGCGGAACGGCTGATCGCGGAGGGCGCGTCCGTCGTGGCGACGGTGCGTAAGGAAGAAGATGGCGCGCCGCTGCGGGAGGCAGGGTGTGAGGTCGCACTGCTCGATGTGACCGATCACGCGGCAGGGGCGGCGCTGATCGAGCGGGTTGGGCCGCTCGATGCGCTGATCAACAATGCGGCGTATTCATACCGTAGTTCGTTCGAGCACGGGGACGACGCCGAAATCCGCAAGATGTTCGACGTCAACTTTTTCGCGGCGTGCGCGCTGGCGCGTGCCGCGCTTCCGGCGATGCGCGAGCGGCGGAAGGGCGCGATACTGAACGTCTCGTCCGTCTCGGGGCGCGTCGCGGTGGCGCTCAATGGCTACTATCCGGCGACGAAGTTCGCGCTGGAAGCCGTTTCGGAATCGTTGGCCTACGAGGTGCGCCCGTTCAATATTCGCGTCGCGATTATCGAACCGGGCGGCATCAAAACTGCCTTCATCCCCAATATGCATCTGGAGTCGCGCACCTATAACGACCGAAGCAATCCCTATGCGGACCTCGCTGACCGGCTGCGCCCCACCGCGCCGGGCGGCTCCGAGCCGTCGGTCGTCGCGGACGCGATCGTTCGCGCGCTGACCGCGCCCGCCCCTGGCACACTGCGCTGGCCCGCAACGCCGGACGCGGTGCAGGGTCTCCACGCGCGCGATACGATGGACGACGATGCGTTCATGGCAATGCAGGCCGAACGCGCCGGCATCTCCTGGTAGGACAAAGGACTGAGGACTGAGCGGGGAAGTCGGCGCGCTCCTCAGTCCTCAGCCCTTCGCCTGATCGTGAAACGCGGTACAATAGATCAGCGTATTATTGTGCCCGAAGGATTGATCGGGCACGCTGATTGTTGGGGAAGGAATACGACCGATGGCGACGCTCGCGCCTGTTGAAGAATCACACCAACCGCTGGAGCACCTGCTCCGTGGTTTCACGGATCATGACGCGCCGGACCCCGCGATTATCAACGCCTGCGTTCACTGTGGCCTCTGCCTCTCCTCCTGCCCGACGTACGTCGAGACGGGGCATGAGGCCTCGTCGCCGCGCGGGCGCATCTACCTGATTAAGATGGTCACGGAAGGGAATCTGGACATCGAGGACGATGTCTTCACGGGCCAGATGAGCCAGTGCCTCAACTGCCGCGCCTGCGAGGCGGTCTGTCCCTCTGGCGTGCAGTACGGGCGGCTCGTTGAGGCGGCGCGCGATCAGATTCAGCAGGTGGAGGGCGACGAGCAGCCCGCGCCCGTGCGCGTGACGCGTGGCGCGGTCTTCGGTTTGCTCTTCCCGCACATGCCGCTCTTCCGCGCCTTTTCGTGGATGATGCGGCTCTACCAGCGAACGGGCATGCAGACGCTCGCGCGGCGGAGCGGCATCCTCAAACTGCTGAAACTGCAAGAGCAGGAATTGCTCCTGCCGACGATGGACGACAAGTTCTTCATCCCGCGCGGCAATACCCTGCGCGCCACGCATGGCGCGGCGGAGCATACCGTCGGCGTCTTCGCGGGGTGCATCCAGTCCACGGCGTTCGCGGACGTAACGCGGGCGACGGCGCGTGTGCTCGCGGCGAACGGCAACGATGTCTGCGCCTTCGCCGGGCAGGGGTGCTGCGGCGCTCTCCACGCGCACGCGGGCGATCTCGATGGCGCGCGAGAGCTGGCTCGCAAGAACATTGACGCCTTCGAGCGAAGCGGTGCGGAAGCCCTGATCGTCAACGCGGCGGGCTGCGGCGCGCAGTTGAAGGATTACACGCACCTCCTGGACCATGACCCGGAGTACGCGGATCGGGCGGCGGCGTTCGGCGCGAAGGTGAATGACGCGACGGAGTGGTTGGCGAAGCATCCGATCAATACGGCGGACATGGGCGAGGTGAACGCCACGGTGACCTATCAGGAGCCATGCCATCTCTGCCACGCGCAGCGCATCTCCAAGCAGCCGCGCACGCTGATTAACGCGATCCCCGGCGTGAAACTGGTCGAGATGAAGGAATCCAGCCTCTGCTGCGGCTCCGCCGGTATCTATAACATCACGCAGCCGGAAATGGCGACGCGCCTCGGTGAGCGAAAAGTCGCCAATGCCGAAGCGACGAACGCCGATATCGTCATCTCCGCAAACCCCGGCTGCATGATTCAGGTCGGCGGCATCCTCCGCCAGCATGGCAGCGACATGGAAGTCGCGCACATCATGTCGCTCATGGATCGGGCATATCAAGCCGGGGAGAGTAAGAAACAAGTCGAAAGTACTAAGGGGTAGAGATACAGTGGTTCGCGAGGAAAAACTTGGTGGAGCAGGCTTCAGCCTGCCCAGAGGGCACCCGTCCACCTGGAAAAACCTCGCCAACTACGTAATCCTACCTTCTTGTTCTTTTTA
>JAICJW010000054.1 GCA_025928215.1 Chloroflexia bacterium
AGAGCGCAATCGCGGCGCCGAGGAGCACGCATCCCGCACCGGCGAGGAGCACGATCATGCCCAAGCCCGGCCGGGCGCCGACGATCTTCAGGACGCTCGCGTTAATCACCGCATTGCTCGTCGGCGACGTCGCCAGCGCGATCCGCGCGCGGATCAAATCGTCAAGGCGCTGGAAGTCGATCAGCGCCAGGGCGAGAGTCGCCAGCGCGCCGCAACCGGCAAGAACGAAGAAGAGTCGCCAGCGATACCGACCGCTGCCGAGGAACACAGCCGCCTGCGTGAGCAGGGCGAGGGCGGCAATCGCGATCGCCCGCTGCTCCCGCCGCGAACTCGCCCAACCGGCGAGGCCGAAATCGTGGATGTCCCGCTGCACGATGCGCGGCGCGAAGCCGCTGAAGGTCGTCTGACTGCTCGTGCCCCCTCCGCCGCTGCCGCCACCACCGACCCGCTGGGACTGCGCACTCGGCTGCACGACGGAGATCTCGCCCACGGAGAACCACGGCACGATGAAGAGCGAGAGCACGAGCGCCACGCTCCCCAGCGTGGCGATCATCATACCGGCGCGGATCAGCGCGGCATTCTCTTTGGTCGGCGGCGGGGGGAGCGAGTCGAGGCGGGTGAAATCGACCGGCACCATCGGCGGTGCCGGATAAAGCGGCGGGACGGTCTGGGGGTCGAGCGTGGTGGGATCGGTGGCGACATTCATACGCGACCCTCGCGTTCATACGACGAGATGTTCGTAGACCTGCTCCAATGATATATCACTTCGCACCGTTTCGGGAGAGAGCAAGGTCAAACTGGCGGCGGACGCGCCGAGCGCAATCGCCTCATCAACGGGAAAGCGGTGCATCAGCCCGCAAATGATCCCCGCCGTCATTGCCGCCCCCGCCCCGCTCTCGTCCACGATCTCTGTCTGGATCGCGGGGACGTGACCGCTCCCCTCGCTCGTTGCATAGACCGCGCCACCGCCACCGAGCGTCACGACAACGATGTCAATCTCCCACTCCCGCAACGCGAGCGCCGCCGCTTGCGCCTCTTCCAGCGTCCTGATTGTGCAGCCGAGAGCCGCCTCCGCCTCCGCGACATTCGGCGTGAAGAGCGCGGAACCAGGGATGCTCGGCACGATCCGTTCGATCAATGGCAGCGAGACCGATTCGATGCAGACCGGCACCGCTGCGACGCTACAGATCCGTCGCACGGCCCGGATCGTCTGCACGGGCAGGTTCGCGTCCATCACGACGATTCCGGCATGGCGCAAGACGCTCCGCGCCTGCCGGACGACGCGCGGCGTGATCCGGCGCACGATGCCCATGTCGTCAATGCCCATGAGGAGGTCGCCCTCCGGCGCGAGGAGGCCGAGGTACGCACCGGTACGGGCATTGGGAACGGTGGTGATGAGATCGGTCGCCACCCCGGCATCGTGCGTGTGCTGGATGACCATGCTACCGAGTAGATCATCCGCGACAGCGGCAATCAGCGTTGTTGGCACATCGAGGCGGGCGAGATTTTCGGCGATGTTGCGCGCGACGCCGCCGACGCCCATCGTCAGCGCGCCCGCGTTGGACGAACCCTCGAAGACGCGGTCGCTCGTCACGCGCCCCTTGATGTCGAACCCCGCCGCGCCGATCACGACGACGGTGGGCAGCACGGTATGTTCGTCACCGTCGTCGGGAGCGGTACCCGTGATCGGGATCATCTCGGTGTTCGCGGGGAGCAGGCTTTCCCACCCCACCGGTCGCTTCCACCGCTCCATCGGCGCTCACTCCGTTCGCTATAGGGCTAAGGACTGAGGACTAAGGACTTAGTGGATCGTGCCCCTCTTCGTCCTTCGTCCTTCGTCCTATCCCTGCGGCTTGCGTCGGCCACGATTGCGCCGTCGCTTGCGGCGGGTGGCGTCTTCAGCCGTCTCCGCATGGTGTGGGCCATCCGGCGGCCCAGACGCGGCGACGGTGCCCGGCCCGGTTTCGCCAATCGCGCCGGTCGCGCCGCTCGTTCCCGCCGGACCCATCGCGGCGGGCGGCGGCCCCTGCCGGGCGGACGGGCCGCCGGTGCGGTCGCTCCCCGTGCTGCCGGAGCGGCGGTCGGCGTTGCCGCCGCGCATCGGGCCTGGTGCGGGCGACCTATGGGCAGCATCGCGGCTGGGGCGCTGGCGTTGCGCGGCACTCGCGGTTTGCGGCGCGCCATCGCCCCCACCAGCGAAGCGGTCGGGGATCGGTGGGGCATCGGCGGCGATCGCTTCGCCCTGCCACTGCCGGTCCGTCGGATCGCCGATCTCCACTTCGGTCGTGCCGCCCGCATCGAGCGCGACGCGCACGGCCTGCTTTAAGACCTGCACGGCGATCACCCTTCCCTCGCCCTCCGGCGTCGGGAGGCGCTGGCCGATCCGGGGCAGGTTGCGGCGCAAGGCGACGTACGTATCGTACTCGTACGAGAGGCAGCACAAGAGCCGCCCGCAGACGCCGGAAATCTTCGCCGGGTTCAGGGGCAGATCCTGCTCCTTCGCCTGCTTGATGCTCGTCGGTGGGTAGTCCGGCAGCCAGGTCGCGCAGCAGAGCGTCAGACCGCACCGCCCGACGCCGCCGAGCAGTCTCGCCTCATCCCGCGCGCCGACCTGCCGCAACTCGATGCGGGTGCGGAACTCAGAGGCGAGATCGCGCACGAGCGTGCGGAAGTCCACGCGGCTCTCGGAGGTGAAATAGAAGGTAATGCGCGAGGCGTCGAAGGAGTATTCCGCCGTGACCAGTTTCATCGGCAGGCGCGCGTCCTCGACTTTCTCCGCGCAGACGCGCAGAGCGTGCGCCGCCTCATCGCCGAGCCGCTCCATGAGTGCCAGCTCGTCCGGCGTAATCATGCGGATGACCGGCTTCAGGGCCTCGGCATTCTTGTTCAGCACGACCTGATGGCGTGCGACGAGCACTTTGGCCGCATCCCGGCCGCGCGGCGTCTCGACGACGACCCACTCGCCGACGCGCGGATCGAGGTCCACGGGATCGAAGTAGTAGAGCTTGCCGCTGTCCGGGAAGCGGACGGCGATCACGGCCTGCGTCCCACCGGGGCCGCCTGTCGCTTCCACGTCCTCGACGCTCATATGTGTGGAGGTGTCCATCGTGTCGCGGGTCATGCCGCCCGCAGCGGCGGGCGTGGCGCTCCCGTCGTCTTCGTCGTGCTCCCAGTCGTCCGGCAACTGCGGGACGTGATCGCGGTCGCCCGCGTAGCCCGCCTTCATCAGCGCGCGGTGGACGTTCTCGCGGTCCATCTCTGTCATCGCGGAGACGGGGCAGGAGTGGCAATCGCCGCAACTCTCCGCGCCGTCTGCGCTTTTATGCCCGCATCCTCCCCCGCTCGTGCCACCATGGCTGCCGCAGGAGCCGCCGCCACAGCGCTTCTTCCGGTACGCCTCCGGCGCGACCGGTGTCCAGGTATCGCCCGTGCGCGTGCCTATCTTTGCCATGCAATCACCATCGCTTCCAGCGCCAGGCGGGGATTGACATTGCGATCGAGCCGGACCACCGCCTCTTCCACCGACGCAAGCGCGGTGAACAGCGTGGGCAGTGGCCGCGCGGCGAGGTTTTCCAGCCGCGCCATCCGTGCCCGGTGCGTGACGAGATCACGCTGACCGACCGCGATGAGCAGTGCATCGCGCCAACACCCCAACCAGGTATCAAGTTCCGTCATCACGGCGACGCGTTCGTCGCCGCCACTTTTCCAGCGCTTTTCCAGCGCGTCAATCGCCCGGAACGGCGCGATGCCGCCCGCCTCCACCATCGCGAGAAACGTCTCCACGCCCTCGCTTTCTCCTGTTTGCTCCGGCTCCGTGAGCAGATGCAACGCTATGCCCGGCCTGCCCCCCGCCAGCGCGGCCACCCGCGCCGCTGTCTCCGTGTCCGCGCCGTGCTCCGCGACGAGCCATTCCGCCACGACCGCGCGAGGGAGCGCGTGCATCGCCACCGGCTGGCAGCGCGAGCGGATCGTCGGCAAGACGGCGTCGGCGCTCGGCGCGACGAGCAAGAAGAGGACGTGTGCGGGCGGTTCTTCGAGCACCTTCAGGAGCGCCGAAACCGACGCGTCGTTCAGCGCTTCCGCTTCCGCGATCAGGTAGACCCGTTTGCGCCCTTCATTGGGCCGCTGGTACGCCTCGTCTTTGAGGTCGCGGATCGTGTCAATGGTGATGCTGGCGTTGCGCGTCCCTTTGCGCTCCGCCTCCGCTGCCTGCGTCGCCAGCGAAATGACGCGCACATCCGGGTGGATGCCGCGCAGGATGTGGCGGCACGACCGGCAGAGACCGCAGGGCGCGGTCGCAGCGATCGGCGTGACGCCCGGCTCGATCCGCTCGCAATTGACCGCCATCGCGAGCGCCTGTGCCAATGTCGCCCGCCCCACGCCCGGTGGCCCGGTGAAGAGGTAGGCATGGCCGAGCGCACCGGTCGCCAGGGCATGCCGCAGGGCATGGACGGCAGCGGTATTGCCCCAGACGGGCCAGCCCGGTACCTGCTCCATCGCGGGGCTGCCTGCTGACCCGTTCATCGGCTCTGCCGCTCCCGGCGCTTCACCTTCGCCATCCCACTGGCGGGTACGAGCGGCGAGAGATCGTGCTCCTCTGCCGCGGGTTCCGGGGTCGCATTGCGGCGTCGCCCCTTGCCGGAAGGTGTCGCCTCCGCGTCGGTGGAGCGCCGGCGTGCCAGCCGTTCCCGCTCGGTGCGCGCGTTAATGACCTGCTGCGGCGTCGTGGGGCGGGTGCGGGCGGCGCGGCGGGTGGCGGGCGTCGCTTCCGCCTCGACCGGGCCGCGTGGATCAATGTGTCCCTCGCTCACCGCGCCGCCGGTGGCGATCAGGAAGTCCGCCATCTCCTGCCGCACGTCGTTGGGCAGCACGATTGGCATACCGCGCGTATGCGATTGCACCCAGCCGAGCAGTTCGGTCAGTTTGACGGCGGGCGGGTTCGCGTGGTCATCCACGCTCAGCGCGAGGCGCGGCGCAACGAAGACGATCAGGCCGTCCGCCGGGACATCGGTGGGCCAGCCGCGTTCCGTCGCCTCTGCCGCGAGCGTTTCGAGGAGCGCCTTGCGATCCAGCCCATTTTCTACCGGCGGTTGCCCGAGTTGCGGCCCGCCCATGCCGATGAAGCGGCCAATCGTGCTCTGGCCGGGCTTGCGGTATTTCGTGCCCCGTACCTCGACGCGCCCGATCACTTCTTTCGTCGTCATGACCAAGAGGCCCGTCTCGTGAACGAGCACATGATCGAGGGTGCGATTGCCGATGCGCGGGTAATGGATGAGCGTATAGCGGTCGGACAGGCGGCGCAGCTCCTGATCAACCAACTGGTCGTTACGGACTTTCCGCCCCCACTTCGCGATCCCCTGCAAGCCGGAGTTGAAAAGGACGAAGCCGATCACGACGGCGGTATAGGCGACGAGCAGGAAGGTGAGATTGCCGAGGAACGAGATTGGCGCGCCAATCAGGAAGAGGAGGATACCGCCGAGCACTTTGAGGCGGCTGAGCCGTTTGTTCGATTGCACCTGTTCGAGATTCCGCGCGACCAGCACCGTAAGCACTCCCTTATCCGGGTGATGCGCATCTCCCCGATTGGCCGGTGCGCGGCATCGTACGGCGAAGCCCGCAGAATCGCCGCTGCATGCGAACAGCCAATACGGAGAGCGTTCCGCATATCCCCATGCGCCGTATGGGGCGCAACCGATTGACACAGATGGCAACGTCATCACGCGGAAGCGCGCAACTCTGGGGTTTCATCCTGCTTCCACGGGGGCGTCACGCGCCGCGAGTGTAGCACACCGGGGTACGACGCGCCAACACGCTTATTGACGGCCAGAACGGGTACAAATAAACTGGTCTCAGACTGGTCGAAAGAAGAGGAGAACCTATGCAAACCGTTGGTGCATATGAAGCGAAAACGCATCTTGGGCAACTGCTCGACGCTGTCGCAAAAGGGGAAACGATCACCATTACCAGGCACGGCGTCCCTGTTGCGATGCTCGTTCCACCATCAGCGGTCGTGCGGCCTCATGTACATGCCATGATTGATGCATGGTTGGAAACGCGGAAGGGCATCACGCTCGGTGATGATCTTACAATCCGCGAGATGATTGAGGAAGGTCGCCGGTGACGGATTTCGTTCTCGATACCTCTGTCACGATGGCATGGTGCTTCCCCGATGAAGAGACGCCGGAAACGCGCGATCTCTTCATGCGCATGCCGACAAGTGCGGTGATCGTCCCCGCCATCTGGCCGCGCGAAGTCGCCAATGTCCTGCTCATTGGTGAGCGGCGGCACCGTCTCACACAGGCTCAGGTGGTACAATTTATGGAACTCTTACAAACATTGGCGATCACCATTGAAGCGGGAGGGGCGATGGAAACACTTGGTTCAGTGGTGGCGATTGGGCGGCGGCACAATCTCTCCGCATATGATGCATCCTACCTTGAATTGGCGATGCGACAGGGGTTGCCCCTTGCGACGCAAGACACACGACTGCGCGCCGCCGCCACGCGCGCCGGTGTGCCGCTTCTCTGATGAAGCGAATAAGCGTCGTCATCGTCGGCTGGCAGGTGCGGGAGTTGCTGCGCGGTTGCCTCGCGAGTATCGCGGCGCACGAGGATCGTGACGCGCTGGAGGTCTGGGTCGTTGATAACGCCTCGACGGACGGCACGGCGGCGATGGTCGCGGCGGAGTTTCCGTGGGTGCGACTCGTGGCGCTCGATCACAACCCCGGCTTCGCGGCGGGAAACAATGTCGCGCTCCAACGGGCGACGGGCGATGTCGCAATCCTCCTCAATCCCGACACGGAACTCCACGATGCCGCCCTCACACTGCTTGCGGCCTATCTGCGAACGCATCCGGCAGTCGGTGTCGTCGGGCCGCGCCTTGAGAATCCCGACGGCTCGCCGCAGTCGGCGGGCTTCGCGCCGCCGAGCCTCTTTCAGGTCTGGTACGATCTCGTCCCCTGGCCGCGCCGCTTGTATCACTCCCGCCTCAATGGGCGGTATCCGAACGCGCCGACGGAGACCGCGTACGCGGTTGGCTTCCCCCTCGGCGCATGCCTCGCGGTGCGACGCGATGTCCTTGAGCGTGTCGGGCTGCTCGATGAGGCGTACGGGATGTATATGGAGGAACTCGACTTCTGCGCGCGTATCCGGGCGGCGGGATACGCGGTGATGATCCTCCCGACCGTCGCGGTCACGCATCACGGCGGGCAGAGCACGGGGCAGATGCCGGAGGCAATGTTTCTCGCCCTGCACCGGGCGCGGCGGCGATTCTACACACGCTATCGCCCGGTATGGTGGAACGCCTGCGCACGCTGGCTGACGCGGGCGGGCCTTATCGTACGCTCGATACAGGCATTCGTCGCCTTCCGGCGGGGAACGCTGACGTGGGAGCAATACCGGGCGCGCACGCGCATCTATGGCCGCACATGGCGATGCTGGTCGCGCGGATGCTCCTTGCAGGCAACCGACGATCGCGACACGATGCACCACGCGAACCGCGATCACTAACCTGAACCGCACGATAGTTTGTGTGATGAACGATATGCGATGCAAAATGAACGACGGGCTATCAGCATAGTTTGAATATCAAGCAATGTATTGACAATACTTCAAAAAATGCTACGCTCCGCGCGGAATGATGCGGACGCGACAGCGCGAAAGTGTTGATTGAGTACACGGGGCTGCCTGTATTTGAGCACATTTCGCGAAGGCGGGACGCATGGCAAACTGCCCGCGATGGAGACGATATACGACATGAAGTGGATGCAGCGTATCACCGCTCTCTTCGCCTTCCTCGCCTTTTTCTCCGCGCAGTCCGTCGGCGCCGCCACGGTGACCGTGACGCTCGAACCGGGGCGATTGGCAATCACGGACGCGCCCGCCCTCCTTATCTACTCCGGCGGTGTCGCATCCGACGACATCCGCACGCTCGATGCGACATTCAGCATTGGTGTGACGGACGCGACGGGCAAGAAGGCGGGGTGGCGCATCCAAGCAATCTTCGGCCCGCTAACCCGCGCGGACGGCACGCTCGTCTCTGTGCGCTCAGCCAGTATGAGCCAGACGGCGGTGACACCCCTGACCGGTGTCGCGCCGCGCAGCACGTACTCCTTCCCCTATTCCTTCCCTACCGATGGCGACATAATCTTCAGCGCCGCTGCCGGAACCGGGGTGGGCAAATCCTCACTCACGTTCGACACCGAACTTACGGTTCCCTCGGATGATGCGGATACCTTTCCGCTCACGACAACGATCAACGTCGCAATCATCCCGGGCGCCTGATCGCCTCCTCGACCGTTCGTTTCCCCTTGCCCTCACTGGTCGCGGCGCGATACCGCGCTGCTCATCGTCGCGCATTTTCCAGCAACGTCAGATGCAGATAATCGAATCTCTCGTCTTATTTCAGTCTGCCGTCACATTATGCGCGTTAGTGCGTTTACATGCACAGAAGAATGGGGGCGCGGTCGCTTCGCTCGGCTCCTGGGAGAGTGAGGGGAAGGATCGCCCATCGTTCGCGAAGCATAACGGTACTCTTGCGGCAAATTGGTTCTCACTTATTCGTCTTCGTCGAAAGTCATCTTGCGGTACGTCGGTTTCTCACATTGCCTATCGGAAAGGAAATGATTCATGCCTCGTTCTTTGCGCGCCGGACTCCTCGCAGTATTCATGATTGGTTCGTTGCTCGTTGCCGGTTCGGGCGTCAGCGCGGCGACCAGCACGGCCACCCTCACGGCAGGCAGCCTTTCGATCGCCGCCGCACCGGCGAACTTCGCCTATCCAAGTACCGCCCTGACCGGCGATGTCATCAACCTCACCTCCTCGTTCGTTGTCGGCGTCAATGACGCGACGGGGAGCAAGGCCGGCTGGAACCTGCAAGGCGTGGTCACCGTCCTCACCGATGCGGGCAGCGACACAATCGCCGCAGCCAATCACACGATTTCGGGGGTCGCCATTTCCGGCGTGACGGGCACCGCTCCAACGAACAGCATCACCCCGGGACAGATCCCGACGACAGCAGCGAAGATCTTCAACGCGACGGCGAACACCGGCAAGGGAAAGTCCACCGAGACATTCTCGACGGCGCTCACCATACCCGCGGACACGGCGGCTGGTACCTACACAGCGACCTTGACGGTCACGATTGTCAGCGGCCCGTAGCGAGCGCCCGCGGTTTCGTGTCATATGCCCGTGCTTCTATGCGGAAGCCGGGCAGGTTGTTATAGTGTACGTACATAAACTTGTGATGCGCTAGCGTTCATTCATCGCCCACTGTTCATAAGGGGGTCTCATGCGAGAGCGTGGCGGAAACGAGCGGCATAAGCGCTATCGAAGGCTTCTCCCGGTCATGCTTTTCCTGGGGATGCTTTCCGTTCTTTTCCCGGTGTACGCGGCAGCGGACGAACCGCAGTTCGGTATCCGCCCCGCCAATCCAAGCGCCGATGGAGCGGCAGGCGGATATTTCACCCTGAAGGCGCAGCCCGGTGACACGCTCAAAGACGCCGTGATTATCGCAAATCCCGGTACCGTGCCAATCACGGTCGCCCTCTATCCGGTTGATGCGACGAGCGGTCAGGGTGGCGGGGCGGTCTATATGGGCAGTACCGACCCGCGCACGGGCGTCGGCGCATGGATCACCCTGGAAGCGACGACGATCGCGGTCGCACCCCAGAAACAGGAGACCGTCCCCTTCACGCTCACCGTTCCGAAAGCGTCCCATGGGGGCCAGTATCTCGGTGGAATCGCCATCCAGCTCGATCGAGGCGCAAACGCCGCGACCCAACAAGCGGGCAGTTTCGGCATCACCACCGTGACCCGCGCGCTGACGGCCGTGCTCGTCAATGTGGGCGAGATTACCGCCGCGCCCTCGCTGCGCATCACGGGAGCACGAATCGCTGACGTTGACGGGTTGCCGACCTTGACGCTCGCCATCCAGAACGACGGAACCACATTAGTCAAATCGCACGGTGATGTGACCGTGACCGATGCATCGGGGAACGTCGTTCTCAGCAGCCAACTGACGCTCGATACGCTCGTCCCGCAGACGACGATTGCCTATCCGGTCCAGGCGGACCCGCCCGCGACGCCGGGGACGTACCGCGTGCGCGCGACATTGGACTTTGGTGGCAGCGCGCCTGCCGTATTTGAAGGCCCCGTTGTCGTCACCACGCAGCCAACCGCTGCCGCCGCGCCGAGTGCACGCGCCCGCCCGGCCCCGGCCACCGCTGCGGCGAGCGCGCCGACAAAGAATAGCGGTCTTTCTCCCCTCGTCGCGATTCTTAGCGGCCTCGTTGGGGCATTCGCGGTCGCCACGATCGGCTTGGTGATCTTTGTCGTCCGCTCTCAGAAGCGCCGACCACGCTAATGTGGTGTGGGAGGAGCCTGCGGTGATACCCCGACTCACGCCGCGTCATCGTGGGATCATTGCCGTACTCCTCGCGGCGATGATCGCCGCGACGGGCGCGGGGGCGATGGAGAGCGTCCGCGCGGCATCACCCACGACTGGGCCGCTCCCGCCCGTCCGCATGACGCCCACCGCGCCGACCGGGTCACTCCCGCCGGTCCAGGCGCCCACGCGAGCACCGGCGCCAATGGCCACGGTGCCGAGCGTCACGAGCGCCACACCGAATACGGGGCCGACGAGTGGTGGTACGAGCGTGGTGATCGCGGGATCGAACCTTGCGGGCGCGACGGCGGTGATGTTTGGCGGCACGAACGCCACGAATTTCACCGTGAACAACAGTACCAAGATCACCGCGACGGCACCCGCGCATAGCGCGGGTGCCGTGACCGTCGCCGTGACGACGGGCGGCGGCACCGGTTCGAAATCGAGCGCCTACATCTACATCGCGCCGCCGACTGTCACGGGGGTCAGCCCCGGAAGCGGCCCCATTGCCGGGGGAACAAGCGTCACAATCAGCGGCACGAATTTGACCGGCGCGACAGTAGTGACGTTCGATAGTTTCGCCGCAACGAATATCACGGTCGTCAATGCAACGACGATTACCGCAACGACGCCCGCCGATGTTGCCGGCCCCGCCGATGTCGCCGTGACGACAGCGGGCGGTACCGGGACGCGTACCGCCGGGTACACCTATGTTGGTACACTCTCGATCACTGCCGCGCCCGGCAATTTCGCGTATAGCGCGACCCTGAGCGGCGATCCCCTCAACCTCACATCGTCATTCGCGGTCGGCGTCAATGATGCGACGGGTAGCGGCGCGGGTTGGAACCTTCAAGCGACGATTAGCGTGCTCACGGATGCCGCAAGCGATACTATCCCGGCGGCGGATCACACCATTCAGAGCGTCGCGCTCTCCGGTACGACCGGCATTGCGCCGACCAATGGCATCAGCTATCCGTTGGCGATCCCGACGAGCGCCGCCAAAATCTTCAATGCCGCTGTGAACACCGGCACGGGCCAGGCAACAATGACTTTCAGCACGCAACTCATGGTACCCGCTGACGCCGCAGTGGGCACGTACACGGCGGCCCTCACCGTTACGATCGCCGCCGGGCCGTGATATTCCGAGAGTAGCTCCGGGCATGTCCGTGCGAGATGCATACGCACCGATGCAAAACCCCTCTCACATTACAGATTTTTCATAGTCTAAAACTGGGCCGTACTATTACCCGTTCACATTCCGTTATAGCAACTGAGAGGCGGTTCGTTCTCTGAAGAACGGTAGGGATTGCATGGAATATCTATCAGCAAATATGGGCCGGGAAAGTGCGATAATCGGTAATGGTATCGGCAATGAAACCAGCCACGGTGTGGCGACAGCCGTCGCGCGTGCATCGCACGGCAGCAGTAGAGGAGGAGAGATGCGTGATCTCAGCAGTGACCCGCTGAATGACGATCCGGGCAATCGGCGGGCTATCGAACAGCGAAACCCCACTGATCTCCTTCAACGGTCGGAGGCGGAAGACCATCGCACCGAACTCTATGCGCGGCTGCGGAACATCATTGATAACGCGACCGAATCTATCCGTGGCCTCAAAGAGGAGAACGCGGCGCTCTCCGGAGAGAACGCCGAGATGGCGGATCGCATCGGTATGCTCGAACATCGCATCCGCGCCGTGACGGCGGAACTCGCCAGCGATGAATTGGAACTCCGCAAATCGGCCGAGGTGCTCGAACAAGTGCTGCGTGGAGCGCCAATCAAGGCGGTCGAACCTACTCCCGCCAGCGCGTCGCCCGCGCTGGCCGATCCGATGACGGATGCGACAGCGCATGATGCCCCGGCGATGGAACCGCCCGCTTCGATGCCGCAGGTGGCGGAAGCCGAAGCGGAACCGGAAGCCGAAGCGGAACCGGAAGCAGCGATGCCGGTGATGGAGCAGGCCGTGACCGCTTCGATGGCAGAGACCGGGCCAATCCCGCAACCGGAGCCACCGCCGGTCGCGCTCGATGAGGAGCGGAGCGAACGGGTGATCGCGCCCCTACCTGCGAGCAAGGCGAATGGAACATACACGCTGATCGCATCCCCCTTCGTCCGCTTCTCGGACCTCGGCCAGTTCCAGGCCGCGCTTCAGAAACTGAGTGGCATTCACGATGTGCAGGTCCGCCGGTTCGCGCAGGGGACGCTGGAAATGCGCGTCGGCTACAGCGGCACGACCGACCTGGCGACGACGCTCCGCACGCTGGCAGCGGAAATCGAGGACGTGCGTGAAGAGGAGCCGTATCAGTTGCGCGTCCGCCTCCGCACGAGCCAGGATTAATAGACGGGACGCACGCCTGAGAGGTGGAACGGAGATGGCAACGGCAGTATCGAAGCATACGGAGAGAGCGGCACTCCCCGCGAAACGCGAGCCACGTCCACGGACGCCGGCCTCCTCCTCGGACGCGGCGCTCTGTCTGCTGCTGGTCGTGGCCGTGGCCGGTGTCGCCGTCCAGTCAATCGAACTGACCGGCAATGTGCGGCTCCTGATGCTCGCCGCGACGGGGCTGAGTTTGCTGCTCGGCGTCTGGAGCCCCCGCATGTGGACGGCAATTGCGGCGGTGCTTGTTGTCGCGGGGGGAGCGACCGTCCTCGCGTATGTGATCGCGACGAACGGAGGGCCACGCTTCTGGATCGCGATTGGCGGGGCGATTGTCGCGGTGCTCGGCTTCGGCGCAATCTGGGTCAGCTCGCTCCTGCGTCGTATCTATCGGCGGATGCGCGAGAACCGGCGGATAATCGAGGCGCTTACACAGATTGACCCCACGACCGGCGTCTTCAAGCCACATGCGGGCCGCGACCGCCTGCGCGCTGAGATCACGCGGGCCGTCCGCTACCACCGCCCCTTTAGCCTTCTCGTCGGCAAAGCGAAAGGATGGGAGGAAGAAGTCGAGCACCGGGGTATGCAGACTGCGCAGGAAGTCTTTGCGGAGACGCTGCGAACCGCGACAACGGTGCTGCGCAACAACGACATCATCGCCACTGAGCCTGACTACTCCTTCATCGTCATTCTGCCGGAAACGACCGCCGATGGAGGCGAAATCGCCGCGCGGCACATCCAGGAGGCGGTGCAGGGGTTGCTCGATGTTCAGTTCAGTCTCGTGCAATGCCCCGACGATGGCGAGACGGAGGAGGCGCTGCTGCGCGAGGCATATCAGGGGCTTGCCTTCGCGGAGATGACGGATCTCCCGCTCGTCAGTCGCAGCGCGTTCGACGCGGAATAGGGACGTTTCCTCACTCCCCGCCTGATTTGCGCGACGCATTGAGGATTGCTTCGAGGTCATCGAGCGCCTTCGCAAGCATTTGATCTTCCTGCGCGCCACCGCTGGAAATGGGGATCGGCGTATCGTGCGGCGCGCCCGTCGGCGCGGCGGTGGATGCCGCCGGAACCGGCGCGCCGACGCTCGGGGCGCCAGGCGCCGGGCGGGGCGCCAGGCCGCGCGCCGCCTGGCCGAGGAGACTTTCCGCGAGCGATTCCAGATCCCTAATTGCTTTCTGACGTCGCTCGCGCAGCACGGCGATTTCGGCCTCGCTCCGTTGCCGCTCCTCGGTCATTTCCGCTTCGTAACGCTGGCGTTCATTGGCCATCGCGGTCTCATAACGCCGCCGTTCTTCCATGAAATCGCGCCGGATCGCCGCGACTTCTTCGCGTGCCTTCGTCTCGGCCTCTTCGATCTCCCGCCGGGTCTGCTCGCGGAGCGCCTGCGCCTCCGCCCAGGCATCCACGACGAAGCGCACCGCCTCCTCGCGGACCGTCTCCGGGCGATTGGCGATCTCCTCATTCTCCTGTTCCAACCGCGCGACGCGCGCTCGCAAGGCGTCGGCAGCCTGGTTTGCCTCGTCCCGCTCGGTGTTTGCGCGGGCCAACCGCCCTTCGAGTTCTTTGCTGTGGGCGCGGAGTTCCGCTTGTTCGCGCTGGTATTCCGCCGCGAGATGCGCGACGACATCTGGCGGCACGCCCCAGATACGCCGTCGGCGCAGCAACGCGTCGTAATCCGCCCCTGACATCACGCCCCTCCCGGTTGTCGCGACACCGCCGCCGACCAATGAATATCGCCTCCCACCAGCGTACATGATTCCCTTGATTTCCGCAAGTGGCTTCTCTCGTACGCGTTATACGTACGTACACAACGACCGCCGGGCGTGGTCTAGCGGGCGTTATCAGTATGTGTAAGCGACAATACCATCCTTTCACCCCCTTTTCACCGAAACACCATAGAACCTCGCACATTGGTATCGTATATACCGAAATATGGCAATTTCCGTCAACTTGCACTACCATAATGTTCGGGAATCGCATTGGCTCAGGAGGATGTCATGGGGATGAGAGAGTTTGGCGATGCGATCCGCGCGGCGCGGATGAAGGCGGGGATCAGCCAGAAGATGCTGGCGGATCGCATTGGGTTATCGCGGGAATCCATCTCGAATTACGAGCGAGGCG
>JAICJW010000250.1 GCA_025928215.1 Chloroflexia bacterium
GGCATGAGGGTTCGAGTCCCTCCTTCGGCACCATCTTTACCAGTGCTGAGTACGAAGTGCTGAGTACTGAGTGCGACGTACGATTCGCAGTACTGGGGAGTGTCATAATGGCGCGAGATTCAGCGGAAAATCTGCGTTCGGAGAGCTACGCGTACCCGTCCCGGCGCATGCCGATAATCGCGTCACGCGGGATCGTCGCCACCAGTGAACCGCTTGCGGCGCAGGCGGGGCTGGAGATGCTTCAGCGGGGCGGGAATGCGGTGGATGCCGCCATTGCCACCGCCATTACACTCACGGTGGTCGAACCGACCTCCAATGGTATCGGCGCGGACGCCTTCGCCCTCGTCTGGGACGGCAAGAAACTGCACGGCCTCAATGCCTCCGGCCGCGCCCCCGCGACGCACACGCTGGCACTGTTCGAGAAACTGGGTCACACCGAGTATCCCCGCAGCGGCTGGCTGCCTGTCACCGTGCCGGGCGCGCCTGCCGCGTGGCGTGATTTGCACGATAAATTCGGCAAATTGCCCTTTGCGCAACTCTTCGAACCGGCGATTCGCTATGCATCCGGCGGCTACCCGCTCGCACCCGTCGTCGCGGAGGGGTGGGCGCAATCGGCGCGACGCTATGCGGAGCAGAATACCGGCCCGGAGTTCAAGGGATGGTTCGCGACCTTCACGAAGGATGGCACGCCGCCCCACGCGGGCGAGGTCTGGGAGTTGCCGGATCACGCACGCACGCTTCAGCGCATCGCGGAGAGCGGCGCGGAGGATTTCTACACGGGCGATCTGGCGGGGAAGATCGCCGATTTCGCCGCCGAGACGAACGGCTACATCACGCGAGAAGACCTCGCGGCGCATACGAGCACCTGGGTTGATCCGATCAATGTGTCGTATCGCGGCCACGAAGTCTGGGAGATCCCGCCGAACGGTCAGGGGATCGCCGCGCTCTCCGCGCTCAATATCCTCGAAGGGTTCGACATCGGCGCGATCCCGCGTGAGAGCACGGAGAGTTACCACCTGCAAATCGAGGCGATGAAACTCGGCTTCGCCGACGCGATGTGCCATGTCGCGGATATGGAGCACAGCGATGTGCCGATGGCGGGGCTGCTGGACAAGGAGTACGCCTCGCGGCGCCGTCGGTTAATCACGGATCGTGCGATGCAGCCGGAGGCGGGCGAGCCGCCCCGTGGCGGCACGGTTTATCTCTGCGCGGTGGACGGCGACGGCATGATGATCTCGATGATCCAATCGAACTATCAGGGCTTCGGCAGCGGTATTGTCGTGCCGGGGACGGGCATCGCCTTGCAGAACCGGGGCGCGGGCTTCCGCCTCGACCGCAATCACCTGAACTGCGTCGCACCCGGCAAGCGCCCCTATCACACGATCATCCCGGCGTTCCTGACGCGCGGCGGCGAGGCACTTGGGCCGTTCGGCGTGATGGGCGGCTATATGCAGCCGCAGGGCCATCTCCAGATGGTCGTCAATCAGGTGGACTACGGCATGAACCCGCAGACGAGCCTCGATGCGCCGCGCTGGCAGTGGATGAAGGATAAAACTATCGCCGTTGAGATGTCCGCCCCGCAGCATGTCCTCAGCGGCCTCGGATTGCGCGGGCACAAACTGGAAGTCCAGTACGCGGGCGGCAGTTTCGGCAAGGGGCAGATCATCCGCCGCCTCAAGAACGGCGTCTACGTCGCGGGGAGCGAGCCGCGCGCGGACGGCTGCGCGGTCGGCATCTAGGGCCACGACACACCCCTTCTTTCGCATCATCGCCTCCTTCGCGGCGCGGTTATCCTTGCCCGTGGAATGATAGGGAGGGATTATGGACGCCGGTCGGACAGACGGCTACCGCACCGATCCGGTGAACTGGGAGCAACGGGTATCCGACGCCTGGGCGTCGCTCGATCAGCGAAGCGAGGAGGAATTCCTGGCCCTGATCGAGAACCTCGTTGCCGAGCTATCCCCGGAGAGCGGCATCGGGATCTTCGAGCGGGCGGCCTCGCTGGATTCAACGGGCCACTCGGATCGTGCCGTACCGCTGTACCGGCAGGCGCTCGATCTCGGACTGATCGGCGAGCGTCGGCGTCGCGCGGTGATCCAACTTGCCAGCTCATTGCGAAATCTCGGCCAGCCGGAGGTAAGCGTCGCGCTGCTCATGGCCGAGATGGAGGAGGGCTCCGATCATCTGGACGATGCGGTACGGGCTTTCCTGGCATTGGCCCTTGTGGACATCGGGCGGGAGCAGGAGGCGGTCTCACTCGCGCTCATCGCGCTGGCGCCGCACCTACCCCGATATCAGCGCTCACTGGCCAACTACGCCCGACAGATCACAGACGAAACACCATAGACCATTCCTATCGGGACTCATCCGTCGTCTGTTCGACCCATTGCCCGACGTTGCGGTATTTCGCGTAGCGGTCGCGCAAGAGGCTGGCGACATCGAGGGCCGTGCCGGAGCCATAGGTGGCATCCAATGAAGAGAGATGACGCTCAATCGCGTTGCCAACAGCATCAATCGCATCGAGCGGGTCTTCGTTCGCGGGCGTCGGCTCCGGCACGACTTCATCTATGACGCCGAAGATGTGTGACTCCGGGCCGGTGATGCGCATCGCCGCCGCGACATCCTGCTTCGTGGACGGGTCGAGTTTGAGGATCAGGGCCGCCGCTTCCGGCGGCGCAACCGAGTAGACGGCATTCTCCATCATCAGGATGCGGTCGGTGACGCCAATCGCCAGCGCGCCACCACTGCCGCCCTGCCCAATGACGACGGAGATCGTTGGCACGCGGAGGCCAAGCATCGTCAGGATGGATTCGGCGATGGCGAGCGCCTGCCCGCGTTCCTCAGATGGCAACGTGGGGTCCGCCGCCATCGTGTCAATGAATGTCAGTACGGGAAAGCCGAATTTCTCCGCGTGGAGCATCAGCCGCTTCGCTTTGTGGTAGCCCTCCGGCTTGGACATGCCGAAATTGCGCTTGAGGTTTTCCTTCGTGTCCGCGCCGCTCTGATTGCCGATCAGCATCACGCTCCGGCCATTGAACCGGCCGATGCCGCCGACCATCGCGGCATCATCGCCGTAGAGGCGGTCGCCATGGAGGGGGACGAACTCGGTGCAGAGGCCGCTGATATAGCCGAGCGCGCGCGGCCGGTTCGCGTGGCGCGCCCGCGTGACGCGTTCCCACGTCTGGTCAGAACGCTGGGTATCAGGCATGGGCAGCAGAGAGTACAGGTTCCGCGGCGCGGGCACCGGGCAGCGTCGCTTCATCCAGAGGGGGGGCGATCAGCATGCGCGGTGTGCCATAGAGCGCGAGCAAGGCGCCGAGTACCTGCCGCAGATCGCGCCGGTGGACGACCTCATCAATCATGCCGTGCTTCAGTTGGAAATCGGCGGTCTGAACATCATCGGGGAGTTTCTGCCGCATATTCTGCTCGATCAGCGTCTTGCCGGCGAAGCCGATCCGTGCCCCCGGCTCGGCTAGCATGACATCAGCGACGGTCGCGTAGGAGGCGGTGACGCCGCCGTAGCAGGGATCGGTGAGGACGGCGATGTGCGGCAGCCCAGCGTCACCGAGGCGCGCGACGGCGGCGGTCGTCTTCGCCATCTGCATGAGCGAAAATAACCCCTCCTGCATCCGCGCGCCACCGGAGGCGTTGAAGGTGATGAGTGCCAGCCGCTCGCGGGTCGCACGCTCGGCGGCGCGGGCGATTTTTTCGCCGTAGACGCTGCCCATCGTCGCACCCATAAAGGTGAAATCGGCGATGGCGATGGCGGCCGGCGTACCGTTGATCGTGCCCCGGCCGGTGATCATCGCTTCCGTCTCCGTAGTCTTTTTCTGCGACGCGCTGAGTTTGGTGGCGTAGCCATCATTGCCGATGGCGAAACCGAGGGGATCGGTCGGGCGGACATCGGTGTCCCACTCCACGAATGAGGCTTCGTCCACTGTGTAGGTGAGCCGCTGGCGGGCATTTAGCCGGAGATGCGCGCCACATTTGGGGCAGACATGGAGGTTGTTCTCCAGTTCCTTGACGTAGAGTGGTTCCTTGCACGTGGGGCAGGGAATGATGATCGCGGACGAATTGACCTCGTCGGCCACCGCACGTGGTTCGGGCTTGAACTTCGATTGCGGTGCGAGTTGGTCGTTCTCCGCCGGTTCGTGGCCGCCATGCGCGCCACGGCGGAAGATCCGCTCCTTCATTTGTCCCATCCCCCGCGCATCGCGCTCTTCCGCCGTGCCAGCGTGCCCGATTATTCGTCGCGCGAACCGATGCACCGCCGCTCACATTGCCGTTAACGTCCGCCGCATGCGGCGGGTTCCGGGCAGCATACCATACCCCTCACCACGACGCACCTTGACGCGAAGCAATCCATTTCAATGCCCTACACGATCGTGACGCGCCCGGCGTTGGCGGAAATGGTGAGGGTGAGTCGGTTCTTCGCGCCCGCGTATTCGGGCGTCTCATAGCCGCCATTTTTCTGTACAAAGCGGGCGGGTACATCGCGGCTACCGGCCTTCGTTTCGATCACGAACCGCACCGCCGCGCCCGGCGGCACCGTGACCTGCACGTTCCCCGCCGCGGCTTTGATCTGGCCTTTGGCCTCGCCGGTATACGATGCGGGCAGAACCAGCCGGAAAGTGCTGGCATTCGCCTCGGCATTGAACGCCGTGAGACTGAGCGCCCTGAGGTCCACATCGCTGCTCGTCGCGTCGAGCGTCACCGAGAGGTCGAGCGCGATGCCCGGCGCGATACCGACATCCCACGCGGCGGAATCGGCGCTGTCAGCGGAGCCGTTCTCTTCCTGCAATGCCCACGTATCCCCCTTGTGCTGGAGCAGCGCGTCGCCGCGATCTTTGCCCGGCGTGAATGAGCCTTGCAGGAGATTCGGGTTCGCGGTATCGAGCGGATGGACGCCGACCGTCGCGGCGTTCGCGGGGAGGGCGATCTTCGCGCTGTTCCCGGCGCGCGGCGCGGCGAAGGTCTGCGCGACACCGGCCGTCGCGTGCCGATCACCGCGCAGATTGAGGACGAGAGCGGCGACGACGACCACGAGCAGGAGTAGCACGATCCCACCACCGAGGAGCAGCAGGTGGCGTCGTCGGGGCGTGACGACGCGCGCGACAGCGCCGCGCCGTTTCGTCGGCTCGGGTGGACGGTCGTTAATCATCGGTACGTCGGCCACGGCGGCTCCTTTCCTCCCCGCTTGTCGCTGCTTGCGTGAGCATACCGTCAGACGACGCGAACGGCGACTGTACGTTCAATGGCTGGGGCCACTGCAATGTGAGGATCAGGCGAATAGGTGACAAATTAGCGCTTATTCCGGCTCTTGACGAGACGCAGGTTTAAGAGTAGATTAGAGTTGATCTCAACGCATATACTGCAATAGGAAAGCTTGGTACAGAATGGTCCGACGCAAGACCGTTTCCCTTCTCCACAAATTCCGCATTCTTCCAACCACACATTGAATAAGCGTTGTAGCCGTGTTGTTGCTCACAGCAAGCATGTCGCTAATAAGTTCCTCAAAAGTGTCGGCAGGAACCTGTTACTCTAGTCCTACAGGCCCATACTGTTATGCGGTACTCCGATGGCTAGGGAATGTAACGGGTGGTGCTTCGGCTATCTATGTCGTGCCAAATCAGGATGTTGGTCTATATTCGGTTCATCTCAACAACGAAATGTGGTTGATTCAGATAGGTGGAGGAAATCAAAGTTTAGAGATTGGGTATCAAGCCTACAATGGATCACTTTACTACTTCGCGGAAGAAAATTTCGCCGACGGTACTTTCCATTTTTCCCAAGGGCCTTATATCCCTGACGGCGATTTTGGAGGGGTCATACAGGTTCTGATTGAGCAGACTTCTTGGGGGGCGTGGTATATCAAGGGGGTAAGTAATCAAGCATCCTTTGAGGGATACTCGAACCTGCAATTTACTCCGAGCATCATGGATATAGGTGAGGAGTCGCAAAATACCAACCCGGGAACAATCGGTTACCCGGTGAGCTGGAATGGCAATGTTTATATCCAGGGTGGTCTGGGTCATTACCAATTTGAAGATGGTACACCGCAACCACAGGGACAACCTCCCTATGGACATTGGCAACAACCTCCATCCCAATCATCTACCGGGGGAACGTGGATTGCATGTATGAGTGGATGTTAACATCTTGATGATAAGTGCGTGAGAGGGAAGACGCAATGAATCGAAGAGTGACCGTGTTCGTTGCCGGATCCGTGCTGATTACCGTACTTGGGTTATTGATCGCGCTTCCGACGCTCCGAACGACTGCCGCATCGCCTGCCGGTACGACCACACCGCATCCTGCAACCGCGCCTGCTCCGCCGGGATACATATTCGGCTCGCCGCCCACACCGAACCCCCATGGCTCAAGTCTCGGCAGGGGTGTAGCGGCGCTTGTCCCTTCCACCATATCCTCAGACCCACTGACACCCGCATTCACCGCGCAGGATGCAGTCAATTATGTCAAGACGCATCCGGCTGAAGCCGTCGGCCCCTCATTTACCGTTGTTCAGGCTGAATTCCTTACCACTCGTGCCATCGCGGTAAAATACAACGTAGACATGTCGGCGAACGTACCGACGGACCGGCTGAATTGTATCGTTCAGTTAAGCGGCAACTTTCCGGGACATCCTGCGTATCAAGGTGCGCCTGTGATACCGATACATACCATCTACATCATCTTCGATGCTCATACCGGGAACCAGGTCATGCTGGCCGGGCAGCCATAACAGCGACGATTGGGATACTTCCCTTTTGCCTCGTGGATGTCACTGTCAATGCCCCGACCTGACATCCATGCATAACTGGGCGCAATCATCGAGGGCTATAGTGGTGGCGGGCTTCAGCCTGCTACAGTGA
>JAICJW010000522.1 GCA_025928215.1 Chloroflexia bacterium
ATGGGCTTTTCGACCGAGCGTAGCGATGCGCTCTGGTGGCTCATGATCTCGGCGGATTCCAACGCGAACAGGATGGTACTCGCCGCGCTCGACCGGCCGGACTGGCGGGACGACATGCCACGCCTCGTTCGCGGCGCCCTCGGGCGGCAGCTGCACGGGCATTGGAACACGACCGTCGCCAACGCCTGGGGCATCCTCGCGATGAAGAAATTCTCGGCGCAGTTCGAGTCGACTCCCGTCGCAGGCGCGACTCTCGTGCGCTATGGCAGCGATCAGCATGTCGTGAGTTGGTCGTACCCTGACAAATCGGCGATGGCCGACCTGCCTTGGCAGGAGGGCAGGGGCCTTCTCGATATCCGGCACCAGGGTGGCGGTGCGCCCTGGGCCATGGTGCGGGCGATGGCGGCGATCCCGTTGCATGAGCCGCTGTCCACCGGATTCCAGATCGCTCGCACGATCACACCCGTCGAGCAGAGTCGACCCGGCGTCTGGACGCGCGGCGACGTCGCGCGCGTGCACCTCGACCTCCAGGCACAGTCCGATATGACCTGGGTTGTAGTGGACGATCCCATCCCGGCCGGAGCGACCATCCTGGGCAGCGGGCTGGGCGGTCAGTCGCAGCTTCTGACGCGCGGAGAGCGGCACGGCGGATGGGCCTGGCTCGCTTACGATGAGCGGCGCTTTGACGGCTATCGCGCCTATTACGAGCTCGTTCCCAAAGGCCGTTGGAGCGTCGAGTACACGGTCCGCCTCGATAATCCCGGCACCTTTCAATTGCCGCCGACGCGAGTCGAAGCGATGTATGCGCCGGAAATGTTCGGGGAGCTGCCGAACGCCACGCTTACCGTGCAGCCCGCGGTCCCGCCGACGGGGGGTGCCGTCAGATGAACGCCGACGCTCCCTCGGCCGGGCGCAGCGCCCCTGCCCGCCGGCCTCGGGTTCGCTGGGCTCGCGGGGCGGCGAGTGCGGTCGGTGTGGCAGTTATCGCAGTGCTCGCCTTTGCGCTGCTATGGCCGGCGCGAGTACCCAGTTATGCAGCGGTACGGGCTGCCTACGTGCCCTCGGACGCCTGGCTGTTGGATCGCCACGGTGAGGTGATCGCCTCGAGGCGCATCCGCTACGACGTGCGGCGGCTGGCATGGGTGCCGCTTGCCGACGTATCGCCGGCGCTCGTGACTGCCATCATCGAGGGCGAGGATCGCGACTTCTGGCACCACCATGGGGTCGAATGGCGGAGCGTCGCCGGAGCGGCGCGCGACGACCTCGTCCGTAATCATAGGCGTGGAGCGAGCACGATCACGATGCAGTTGGCCACCCTGTTGAGGGGCCGCAGAGCGGATCGCGGCTGGGGGCAATGGCTTGCGAAGCTCCAGCAGGTGCGCATGGCGCGGGCGCTCGAGCGAGCATGGACGAAACCGCAGATCCTGGAGACGTATCTGAACTTCCTCGGATACAGAGGTGAGCTTCAGGGGATTGGCGCCGCGGCGGCGCAGCTTGCCGGCAAGACGCCGGCAGGATTATCGGTTCCGGAAAGCCTGGTATTGGCCGCACTGCTGCCCGATCCCGGAGCCGCTGCGCAAAGGGTGATTGGCCGGGCATGTGCGCGCGGGCGGGATCTGCATCCCGCCATCGATTGCGCGACGGTACGCGTGGCTGCGCACGAGATCCTCGCATCCAATCCCGTCATGGCGAGCGATTCTCTCGCCCCGCAACTCGCGCGCGAGCTGTTGAAGCATCCCGGCGAGCGGTTGCGTATCAGCCTCGACGCCCGGATTCAGCGCATGACCCGCGACATCGTACGGAGCCACATCAGTGCGCTGTCGGATCACAACGTCCGCGATGGCGCCGCTCTGGTAGTCGACAACGCGACGGGAGAGGTGCTGGCCTACGTGAGCTCGGCCGCCCCGGATTCCCGCGGCGCCGAGGTCGACGGGGTGCGGGCGCCCCGCCAGGCCGGCTCCACCCTGAAACCTTTTCTCTACGAGCTGGCGCTGGAGCGCCGATACCTCACCGCCGCATCATTGCTCGCCGACTCACCGCTCAGCCTCGATACCGCGAGCGGGGTGTACATCCCGCAGGACTATGACCACGACTTCAAGGGGCTGGTGAGTGTGCGCACGGCGCTCGCCAGCTCGCTCAATGTACCTGCGGTGCGTACGTTGGTCCTCACGGGTGTAGAGGTGTTCCGCGACCGGCTGAATGCCCTCGGCTACAGCGGAATCAAGCGGGAAAGCAATTACTACGGCTATTCCCTGGCGCTCGGTTCGGCGGAAGTCACATTGTGGCAACAGGCGCAGGCATATCGGGCACTCGCACGCGGCGGAGAATGGTCACCCCTGACGTTCACGTCCGACGGTTCGCCCGCCGTTTCTCACAGGCTCCTCGCTTCCGACGCCACCTTCGTGGTGAGCGATATCCTCGGTGATCCGGCTGCGCGCAGCGTCACGTTCGGCCTCGACAGTCACCTGGATACCAATTTCTGGACGGCC
>JAICJW010000393.1 GCA_025928215.1 Chloroflexia bacterium
TCTCGAGGAGCACCCGATCCTGCGCGGTCAGGTGCTCCTCGAGGCGCGCGCACTCATGGAGGACGGCTTCCGCATCCAGGTACGTCTGCTGCGCCCGCTTGTCCCCCGCGCGGCCAATGGCCTCCTGCCCGACCATGATGACGAGCATGAAAATTAATTGAGCGAGGCTGGAGAGGAAGAGCAGAAAGGCGAAGGGATACGGATCGAAGGTGATCACACCGCTAACGGAGAGGCCGATCCAACCGAACTGGAAGAGGGCGGCGACGTAGAACGCCCACATGCTCCCGACTCGCCGGGTGACCCAGGCGGCGATGCGGCCGTTCAGACCGACGTACTGGTCTGCGACGGTCGCCGGCGGGGTCACCTTCCGCTCGGCGATCCACGGATGGGGCTGTGTCTCGACCAGGCTGATGCCCCGGGCGAGGATGTGATCCTGCTCCAGCAGGTGATCGTGGAGCTGCACGACCTCGGTGAAGATCCCCTCGGCATCCTCGTAGGTCTGCAACGAACGCTTGTCGGCGGCCCTGCCGATGACCTGCTGACCGACCAGGATGACGAAGACGAGGAGGAGTTGGACAACGTTGCCGATGAACAAGAGGAATGGGAAGGGGTAGGGATCGCGGGCGTGCAACGGCCCGAAGGTGGCCAGCGCGATCCAGGCGAAGACGAAGAGTGTCGTGACGTAGACTACTCACATTGAGCCGATGGTCCTGGTCAGCGCGGCAGCGAACCGACCGTTCAAGCCGATGTGCTCGTCCGCCGTCAGGGCGGGGCCGGGGCGCTGACGAGCCGCCGCCTTGAGATGTGGGGGGTGAACGGAGGGAGTGCTCATGGCTGAATGATAGCAGCCCGCACAACGAAGGCCACTTCACTGCGGGAGGTCGTCGGGAGGAAACCGACGACTGCGCCGGGCCGCGTTCATTGGGCAAGCGACGCTGCACAATTAGGTGAGAGAGAACGCCTCCTCCGCAGTATCAACAACCAACGCGCCAATCGCGAGCGACGACGTGGCGGCAGGAGAAGGCGCATTGCGCACATGCAGCGCGCCACCCTCGACATTGACGACGAAGTCATCCACGAGGGCACCATCTTCTCCAAGCGCCTGCGCGCGCACGCCGGACGGGCCGGGCAGGAGATCGGCCATCCGCAGTTGGGGCATGTACCGTTGCAACGCCTTGAGAAACGCGGCCTTCCGGAAGTCGCGGTACAGCTCGTCTATCCCCGTTCGCCAGTAGCGGCGCGCGAGATGGCGGAAACCGCGATACCGGGCAATCTCAGCGAGATCCCGCACATTGACGTCGCGGCGCCGGTAGCCCTCACGCGCGAAGGCGAGGACCGCATTCGGACCGAGCCAGACGGCCCCATCCAGCCGGCGCGTGAAGTGGACGCCGAGAAAGGGGAAGCGGGGATCGGGCACCGGATAGATCATCCCCTTGACCCAGTCACGCCGTTCGGGACGGAGCACGTAATAGTCGCCCCGAAACGGGACGATCTGCGGCGTGCGCGGCGCCCCCGTGAAGCGGGCGATACGATCCGCTTCCAGCCCCGCGCAACTGATGATCCAGCGCGCCGTCACGTCGCCTGCGGAGGTCTCGATCCGGTTGAATCCATCCCGCTGCGTGATCGCAGTCACCTCGTGCTTGGTACGGATCTCCCCGCCATGCTCGGTTACCTCCGCTGCGTAGGCGCGCGCCACGCGCGCGTAGTCGACGATACCGGTGGCCGGTGAATAGAGCGCTTTGATGCCGACCGCGTGCGGTTCGAGCTCGCGCAGCCGCTCCGGGCCGATCATCTCCAGACCCGCCACGCCGTTCGCGCGTCCCCGCTCGGCGAGTTGGTCGAGACGCGGCAATTCTTCCGCGTCCGTCGCTACGATCACCTTCCCGCAGAGATCATACGGGATCGCATGCGCATCGCAGAAGGCAAGCAGTTTGATCCTTCCCGCCACGCAGAGCCGTGCCTTCAACGAGCCGGGGGCGTAGTAGATACCCGAGTGGATGACGCCGCTGTTGTGCCCGGTTTGGTGCTGGGCGATCTCCGGTTCCTTTTCCAGCACGATCAGGCGTAACGCGGGGTGGCGGGTTAGGAGTTCCATCGCGGTCGCCAGCCCCAGGACGCCTGCACCAATGATTGCCATGTCGTACGTCGGCTCAGCCATGGATATCTCCCTTCTCTGCCAGGGTGTGCCCCCACACGATTGGAATGCCGTTGGCACCGCAGTCTCGTCGATGGAGTCGCCGCATACGGCGCCGATCACGCAGCGCGCCCAACGCGCTCTTCAGTGCACGAGCCCGGTCAGGATGGCGACGGGGATGATGATGTTGCCGACGGTGAGTGCGAGCGCAAAGAAAAGGGCCGCCTTCCGCCACGCGCGGCTCGCGTGCGGGTAGGTCAGTCCTACCGTCTGCGCCATGCTCCAGACGGCGTGGTAGAGATGCAGCCCGAGCGCGAGCACGGTGGCGTATAGATCGCGGCAATGTACCAGAGCCGGAAATCGCCCACGAGATTATGATAGACATCCCCCTCTCGATATGGAGCGACGGTTGTTGGATGCAACACCCCGAGCGTGAGGTCGCCGATGTGGTAGAGGATGAAGAGCAGGAGGAAGAGGCCGCTCCCCCCATCGTGCGCGAGGCATAGGTGGAACCCGCACTTGCCACTGCGTGTAGCGCGTCGGTCGGGCGGCGCGGTCGCGCCGGCTCAGTTGATACGCTGCCACGACGTGCAAGCTGAACGCGAGCAGGAGGATCACGCGCACCAACCAGAGAAACGCGGCGTACCCGACGATCGGTTCCCCGGCGGTGCGCAGGAAGACCCACCAGCCATTGATGGCCTGCGGGCCAGCGAAGAGCTTCAGATTGCCATAGAGGTGGAGGACGACGTAGCCGAAGAGGATGGCCCCGGTGGTCGCCATCACCCGTTTCTTGCCGGATGCGGAGCCCCAGAAGGCGTGCACGCCCGAAGCAGGCGACCACCCTGTGCGTAATGCTCGAGCCATCACCGTTCCCTCCTGACCCTTCGTGTGCTGAGGGTCGTGCGTCCTGCGCGAGCTACATGGCCGCGTGCGCCGCTTTGTGCATCGCGGCGAACATCGCGTCGGCTTCGTCCGCAGTCAGCCGCGCATCAAGCAGCGGCAGATAGATCTCTTCCTCTTTGGCGAAATGCACCTGCACCAAGGTGTAGAGACCGTACAGCACCCGTCGCAGGTCGTTCGCCTCGTTCTGCCGAAGCGTCGGGCCGGTCACACGGGAGCGCAGCGCCGCGAGTTCGTCGGTCAGCGCGCCCACGGCAACATGGTCGCGCCGCATCGTCGCCGTCGCTTCCGGCGCGCCCATCACCCGCGCCACCACCGGATAGAGCGCCTGATCCTCCGCCTGCGCGTGCGGGATGAGATGGTGGGCAAGGAAGGCATACGCCTCGTCCACCCCCTGCCGCAGTTCCGCAGTCCCCACCTGCCCGATCGAGTCCGCAACGCGGCGGAGCGTCTCGATATGAGGGAAGAGTTCCTTGTGTTCGTCACGCAATGGTTGGGTGAGTGTTGCCATGAGACATTCCTTCCACTCTACAACTGGACGATATTGCCCCGCGCTCTTGAACCGATACAGCGCGCCGCGCCCGACAGCCCCGCTGCACCGAAAACAACTGCACTCCTTTCCTTTCACGAGAAGGCTGGCGGGAGGAGCAATTAGCGGAGCGGTGGACGCAGCGATGGGGAGATCTCCGGTGTCGGGACGTGCTCCTGACCGGATTCCGGGTCCGGCGTGTCCACCTCGGCGCTCGCCCCCGAGGAGCGTGACCGGGTCGGGGCCGGCACGAGCGGGTTCGCCTTCCGCCAGCGCAAGATGTCCTCGGTGTGTTCCGGATAATGCTCGTACGTCGTGCCGCGCACCCAGTCGGCGCGCACTTCCGCTTTCCCATCGAGCATCTCCACAAGCGCCTTGTGCGCGGAGAGCGCCCGGTTGCGCGCCTCATTCACGCTCAGGTGCGTGTCCGCCATGTGGTTGAGGTCGTTGAACTTCTGGTCGTGGATCGGCCA
>JAICJW010000193.1 GCA_025928215.1 Chloroflexia bacterium
AGCACCGCCCGATGCCGCGCGTCAATCGGGTCGCAGACCGCCTGCCCGACAAGATGCGCGGCGATGGCGAAGCACTGGAGGCCGTGCTTCTTGAGGATTTCCCACCGGGAGTCGGTGTACTCCGGCTCCGCGAGGGCGCGTTGCACGTCGAAGTGGTCGCCCCAGCAGGCGAGTTCGAGGCCGTCGAAGCCCCACGACGCCGCCTTCGCCGCGAGCGTCTCCAGCGGCAGATCCGCCCACTGGCCGGTAAAGAGTGTCACTGGCCGGCTCATCGCCCACCCGTTCCTTTCCCGCGCCCCACCAGCCACCATTCGGCGGCATAGCGCAACGCGATCAACGCGCTCATCCACGCCGTGCCGAGCAGCAGACTGCCGAGCACATCGGTCGGATAATGGACGCCGAGTATCAGGCGGCTCATCGCGATGGCGATTACACCGAGGAGAAGCGCGACGGTACACAGCACCTTCAGGCCGCGCGATGCGCCGCCGCGCCAGAGGGCGAAGCCCAGTGCGAAGGCGAGGCACGTCGCGCCGAGCGTATGCCCGCTGGGGAAACCATAGCCGCTCTCCGGAATGCGGAAGAAGGCGATGGGTCGCTGCCGCTGAATGAGATGCTTCATGAGCAGCGTCAGGACGCCGTATCCACCCACCGCGCCCAGGAAGAGCAGCGCGTCGAGCCAGCGACGGCGAATGGTGTGCCATCCGGCCAGCGCGACACCGAGCACGACAATTCCAACCTCCGAGGCGACGAACCCGATATCGGCGCCGATGGAGACCGGCCATGACGCGGTGCGGTTATCCACCGCGCGCAGGACGCGCTGATCGGTCGGGAGCGTCGCGGACTCGTGAACTTCCTCCGCGAGCAGGGCGAAGACCACGCTGAAGAGGACGCTGACGAGGATCAACGCGGCGAAAAGTGGCGCGAACAATGCACGGCGAAACCCCGATGGCGCCGTCCGAGCGGGAACCGTTCCAGTACGAGAGACCACGAGACACACTCCCTGATTCACAAAACGAGAGAGGGGCGTGCCGCGCACCCCACGCGCCATCATACGCCATATCGCAACAGGAAACATCGCGCTGTCGTTTTCTCTCGCAACGGTTTCGAGCAGGGTTGACAGCAGCAAAGTAATCGGTCACATTGATACATATCAATGTGATCGCGGGCGATATACGAGGGAGAATATGATCGCAATGACAGAAGAGGCGATGCAGCGACAGACACGCATCCAGGTGCATCCGCTTCTGCAATCGAGTATCGCTGAGGGCATCGGCACATTTGGCCTCGTCTTCGCCGGTACCGGTGCGATTATCATTGATGCGCTGGCGGGCGGCTCCGTGACACATGTCGGGATCGCGCTCACGTTCGGGCTGATCATTTTCACGATGATCAGCGCGGTCGGCCATATCTCCGGCGCACACTTCAATCCGGCAGTCACGCTCGCCTTTGCGTCTGCCGGTCATTTCCCCTGGCGAAGGGTCATTCCATATATCGTCGGCCAGGTGATTGGCGCATCCCTGGCGAGCCTGCTGCTTCGGATGTTGTTCGGTAACATTGCCCATTTGGGCGCCACTCTGCCGTATGGTTCGCAGATGCAATCGTTCTGGCTCGAAGTCGTCCTGACCTTCTTTCTTATGTTCGTCATTATCTCCGTCGCCACGGACGCACGCGCCGTCACGCGTGCCGCCGCGTTCGCGATCGGGGGAACGGTGGGGCTTGAAGCGCTATTTGCCGGCCCAATTAGCGGCGCGTCCATGAATCCCGCGCGTTCCCTCGCACCAGCGCTCGTGGGCGGCACCTGGTCATCGCTGTGGCTCTATCTTCTCGCGCCGATTCTCGGTGCGCTGATCGGCGCCTGGGTGTATCGTTTCATCGCCGAAGGAGAGCGCAATGACTGAGCCGATTCGTGTCCTGTTCCTCTGCACGCACAACAGCGCCCGCTCCCAGATCGCCGAGGCGATGCTTCGGCAGATGGGGGGGCCGAACTTTGCGGCGTTCAGCGCGGGGACCGAGGCCAGTCGCGTGCATCCGCTTGCGCTGCACGTCCTGCAAGAGCACGGAATCCGCACCGATGGCCTCTATTCAAAGAGTCTGAGCGATTATCTTGGGAAACCGTTCGATCTGGTCATTACCGTCTGCGATCAGGCAAACGAGCATTGCCCGCTCTTTCCCGGCGCGCCTGAGCGTCTTCACTGGTCCATCCCCGATCCTTCCGCCGTGACGGGGACGGATGAGGAACGCGTGACGGCCTTTCGGATGGTCTATCGAGACCTCGCACGGCGACTGCCCCGCGTGATCGAAAGAGCGCGGCACGAGCGGGATATGGGGGCTCACACCGCAATGGAAAGGACGAATCAAATGCCGACGAAAACGCGTGGCATGCCGGTATCATTGCCGATGAGAGACGATCCGGCATGCGCCCCACCCGTTGAGGTAGTACGGCCATCTCCCCTGCAACTGGCACGGCTGAAAGCCGTAGCGGACGAAACCCGCCTAACGCTTCTCATGACGTTGCTCCACGCAGCGGAAGCCATCTGTGTCTGCAATCTTCTTCCCAGCGCCGGTGTTGGGCAAGCGACCGTTTCCCATCATCTCAAAGTCCTCCGGGAAGCGGGATTGATCGCGGTCGAACGTCGCGGCATCTGGGCACATTACTCTATTTGCCCCGCGGCACGTGACTGGCTCCTGACCTTCCTCGCGGAGGAGTGAGTCGATCTATTGACAATCTTCGATATATCCGGTATGATGGCGGCGATCAAGGAGTTTCGGTATGGCCCGCGCGACGATGATAGAGGAGATGGAGGCGAACGCGACGATTGACGGCTGCTGCGGCACGATCGCCGCGCCGTCGCTTTCGCTGGCGCAGGCCGAAGAATATGCCGAATGGTTCAAGGCGCTCGCCGATCCGACGCGTATCCGCATCCTCAATCTCCTGGCGCGCAATACCGCGCCGGTCTGCGTCTGCGACATCGTGGATCAGTTCCCCCTCGGCCAGCCGACGATCTCTCATCATTTGAAAATCCTTCGCGACACCTGCTTCGTGCGCACCGAGCGGCGGGGCACATTCATCTACTACTCGATCAATCGCGACTGCCTGCGCGAATTCCCCGAAGCGGCACGCCGCATCATGGCCGTCTAACCGCGAAAGGAGAGGAAAAGAAGCGACGATCATCGCCCCAATATATCGAACATTATCGTTATTCGATGCAAGGAGACCCGCCATGAGCACGACGCAGCGTCATCAAGAGATTCAGGAGCAGGTTCGCGAGCGGTACGCCAACGCCGCCCGCCAGGTGACGAACCGCGCCTGCGGCTGCGACGCGACCTGCTGCGCGCCCGAACCGGTCGCCATCTCGATCCTGCCGATCACCGACGACACGGCCTGTTGCGGCCCCGACTGCTGCGCCACGGAACCCACCGCGACGGCAACGGAGGCGTTCGGCGCGGCGCTCTATTCCGATGCGGAGTTGGCCGCAATTCCCGCTGACGCAGCCGCTATCTCTCTCGGCTGCGGCAACCCCACGGCGCTTGCCGCCTTACGCGCGGGTGAGACGGTGCTCGACCTCGGCTCCGGTGGCGGGATTGACGTGCTCCTCTCCGCCCAGCGGGTGGGGCCAACCGGCAAGGCGTACGGGCTGGACATGACGGACGAGATGCTCGCGCTCGCGCGGGAGAATCAGCGCGCAGCGGGCGTGACCAACGTCGAGTTTCTGAAGGGGCACATCGAGGCAATCCCCCTCCCGGACCGCACGATTGACGTCATCATCTCCAACTGCGTCGTCAATCTCAGCCCGGACAAGGACGCGGTCCTGCGGGAAGCGTACCGCGTCCTCAAGGCGGGCGGGCGCGTCGCGATCAGCGATGTCGTCATTCGCGACGCCGCCCCCGGTGAACCGCCGATCCCCGATGCGGTGCGCCACGATGTCGAGCTGTGGACGGGCTGCATCGCCGGTGCGCTCGAAGCGGGCGCATACCGCGCGAAGTTGGCGGCGGCGGGCTTCGGTGATGTCGAGATTCAGGAAGTGCATCGCTACACGGCGGACGATATCTGCGGCTCGGACTGCTGCGGCGCAGCGGCGGAGAGCGCCGGGCAGGTGACGGACGACGTCGCGAGCCGGTTTATCAGCGCCTTCGTGCGCGCGACGAAGCCCGTCGCATAGAGCACGCAGATACCGATGCCGGTGGCGGGGGGTCACGATTGCTCGCCTACCACCGGCGTCACCCGACGAACCGGGAAGCGGGGAACGCCAGGGGAGGATGAGAACGAATGGCTGAGGACGTTTTGTACACGACCGTCGTCCATGCGGGCGAAGACCCGAAGGCGAATCTCGGCTCGCTCTCGGTGCCGATCTATCAGAGCGCGGTCTTCACCTTCCCGGATGCCGAACAGGGCGCGGCGATCCACGAAGGCGAGCAGCCCGGCTACTTCTACGGCCGGATGGGCAATCCGACGCAGTCGGCCCTGGAAACCGCGCTCTGTCAGATCGAGGGGGGTGAGGCGGCCCTCGCGCTCGCCTCCGGGATGGCGGCGGTGACGACGACCCTGATGACGCTCCTGAGGAGCGGCGATCACATCGTCGCGCCGGAATCGCTCTACGCGACGACGAACGCCCTCCTCGATCAACTGCTCACCCCGCTCGGCGTCAGTGTCACCTATGTGGATGCCACCGACCCGGGCAACTACGCCGCCGCGATCCGCCCGGAAACGAGGGTGGCCTATCTCGAATCACCGGCAAATCCGACGATGAAACTGGTGGACATCCCGGCCGTCGTCGCGATTGCCAAAGAGCGGGGCATCACGACCGTGATGGACAACACCTTCGCGACGCCCTTCAACCAGCGGCCCCTCACCCTCGGCGTGGATATCGTCGTGCATAGCGCGACGAAGTATCTGGGCGGGCATGGCGACCTGATGGCGGGGGCGCTGATCGGCAAGCGGGAGGTTGTCGAACGCGCCCGCTGGCAGACGAATAAGATTCTCGGTGGCGTGATCGGGCCGCAGACGGCCTGGCTGATTCTGCGGGGCATCAAGACCCTGGCCTTGCGGATGGAGCGGCACAACGCCAATGCCCTGGCGGTGGCCACCTTCCTCTCCGGCCACCCGAAGGTGCGGGCCGTCCACTATCCCGGCTTGCCGTCCCATCCGGACTACGCGCTCGCCTGTCGGCAGATGGCGGGGTTCGGGGGGATGCTGGCGTTCGATGTCGGGGGAGTCGAGGAAGGGCGCCGGCTCGTCAACACCGTGCGGCTCTGCTCGCTCGCGGTGTCGCTCGGCGATGTTTCGACGCTCATCCAGCACTCGGCCTCGATGACACACGCCTCCGTCCCGCGCGAGCGGCGGCTGGCGGTCGGCATCACCGATGGGCTGCTGCGCCTCTCGGTCGGCATCGAGCGCGCGGAAGACATCATCGCGGACCTTGCAGGGGCGTTGGACCGCGTCTAGCCGACCGGGAAGGGATGCAGCGCCGGGAAAAGCGGCTTGCCCGTGCCCACTGCCCATGCGACAATGGCTGCCGCGTCGGGAGAGGTGGCGCGATGGGAACCTGTGACCGGGGGAACTGACATGGCCGCGCAGACGAGTGTACTCCGCAATCGCCCGCTCCTCACCCTGATGTCCGGCCACTTTACCGTGGATATGTATGTCGGGCTGCTCCCCGTCCTCTATCCGCTGCTGACCGACCGCTTCACGCTCGATCTCAAGACCGTTGGCCTCGTCTCGCTCGCCTATAGCGGCATGGCCTCCATTTCGCAGCCCTTCTTCGGCTGGATCGCCGACCGCTACGGCACCCGCTTCATCGGCCTCGCCCTCGTCTGGACGGCGATAATGTTCTCGACGATTGGCTTCGCGCCCTCGTTCCCCGTGCTGCTCTTCCTCGCGGCGGCGGCGGGGATCGGTTCGGGCTGCTATCACCCGCTCGGCGCGCTCAACGCGAACGCCGTCATCCCGGAGAAGCAGCGCAATGTCGCGATGTCCGTCTATGTGACGGGCGGCACGCTGGGCGTCGCGCTCGGCCCGGTCATCGGCGCGGTGATCTTCACCCTCTTCGGCGTGCGCGGCACGGCGGTAATGTTCTTCCCCGGTATCTTCAGCGCGATCTGGCTGCTGTTCGAGATGCGCAAGATCGCCCTCCGCCGCCCGGAGCGGAAGCCCGGCACCCTCGTTACCCACGCGCCGATCCCTATCGTTCCGCTGCTCGCGATCATCGGCGTGATGGCCTCGCGCTCGGGGACGGTAATCGGCATCGAGGCATTCATCCCGACGTGGTACAAGTCGCTCGGTTACAGCGCCTCGTTCTACGGGCCGCTCGCCACGACGGTCGTCGTCGCCAGCGCACTGGGAACGATTGGCTCCGGCACTTTGGCAGATCGCTACGGGCGGCGTGCGGTGATCGTCGGCGCGCTGATCCTGACGATACCGGTGATTATCCTCTTCGCGCAGTTCACCGGGCCAATTGGCTTTCTGACGGGCGCGGCGGTTGGCTTCCTCGCCGCCTCGACCGGCCCCCTGATGCTCGTGATGGGGCAGCAACTAATGGCCGGGCGCGCGGGGGTGGCCTCCGGCCTGATCCTCGGCCTCGGCTTCGTCACCGGCGCAATTGGCGTGCCGGTGATGGGCGCGATGGCCGATGCCTTCGGGATCGCCGCCGCCATGCGCTTTCAGGTGGTGATCGTCCTTATCACGATCGCCGTTGCTTTCTTCCTGCCGTCTGAGGAATGGCTCTTCAATCGCACCGAAGCGATCAAGGCCGCCAGCCATCCCACGCCGGGCGCTGTCCCGGCCACCGCAAACAAGCAATGAGCAATGAGCAATGAGCAATGAGGATGATGTAGGGGCGCATCGCATGCGCCCTCCACAGGCGGTAGGCACGATGAGTAACGAACAACAACCCCCAAAGCGCCCCAATCCCCGCGTGTTGAGCGGGTTCCGGGATTTCTTGCCGGCGCAGATGCGCGTGCGGCAGCAGGTGACGGGCATGCTACGCGATATTTTCGAGCGGTTCGGCTACGAGCCGCTCGATACGCCGACGCTTGAAGCAATCGAAGTGCTGCAAGGGAAGATCGGACAGGACGAGAAACTGCTCTACCGCTTCACCGACCACGGCGGGCGTGAAGTCGGCATGCGCTACGATCTGACGATCCCGCTTGCCCGCGTCGTGGCGATGCACGCGAACGATCTCGTCCTTCCCTTCAAGCGGTATCACATGGGCCCGGTCTGGCGCGCGGACCGGCCGCAGAGGGGGCGCTTCCGCGAGTTCTGGCAGTGTGACGCCGATGTCGTGGGCACGAAGAGCGTGATTGCGGACGCCGAGGGCGTGGCGATCTACAACGCCGTCCTCGCCGGATGCGGCTTCACGGACTACGCGATTCGCGTCAATCACCGCGCCGTCCTCGCCGCCCTCGCGCCGTACGCCGGGCTGCCCGACACGGACGCCGTGACGCTGATCCGCGCGATAGACAAACTGGACAAGATCGGCCCCGAGGGTGTCAAGGGTGAGATGATGGAGCGCGGCATTCCGGAGCGAGCGGCGGAGCGCGTGCTCGAACTCGTCGGCTTCACCGGCGCGAACGATGCCGTGCTGGCACAAATGAACGGATTGCTGGCGGATATTCCCGCCGCGCAGGCCGGGCTGGACGACCTCGCACGCCTCTTCGACTACGCCGCCGCGCTCGGCGTGCCGGAGGGGAAGGCGCTCGTCTTCCCGGCGCTCGCGCGCGGGCTGGACTACTACACCGGCCCGGTCTTCGAAACCTACGTGCCGGAAGGCGGCGTCGGCTCGCTCGGCGGTGGGGGCCGGTACGACCAGCTGATCGGTGCGCTCGGCGGGCGCGACCTGCCCGCGACGGGCATCTCCGTCGGCCTCGAACGGTTGCTCGTCGTGATGGAGGAGCGCGGCATGGCGGGCGCGACGGAGAGCGTCACGCAGGCCCTCGTTGCCATCCTCCCGAACGACGATCCACGACATGCCTTAGCACTCGCGACCGAACTGCGCGCTGGCGGCATCCGCGCCGAGGTAACGCTCGACCCGAAGCGGAATCTCATGCAGCAGTTCACCTATGCCGAGCGCAAGGGCATCCCGTACGTTTTGATCGCCGGTTCCGATGAGCGTGCGGCGAACACTGCCACCGTCCGCACTCTCGCCACCCGCGCGCAGCAACAAATCCCCCGCGCCGACCTCGCCGCCACCCTCCACCGCCTCCTGAACGGGTAGAAATCATATGAACCGCAGAGGCGCAGAGGATAGAGAGGGACGCGGAGAAACGAAGGGGGATTGTAGAGAGAAACCCTTCTGCATTACCGCTCCCCTTTTATTTCCTCGCTTTCTTCTCTGTGCTCTCCGCGTCCTCTGCCGGGCGCCCTCTGGGCAGCATGCGGTTCAATCGGTTTCTCGATGAATGCGATTGGGTCAGCGTCATCGCCGCGATGGTATCGGGGAACGGTGTCGGGGCTGAGCGCGTACCTGAGCGATTTGCGGGCGTGGGGCGCGGGGGCGG
>JAICJW010000262.1 GCA_025928215.1 Chloroflexia bacterium
CGCCCTGCGCGCCGAGCGGCAACGACTCGCGAATGCCTCGAACCTTCAGGTAATCGCCGACACGGTCTATCGCACGCTCCGCGAGGGGGCGCCGCCGCGTGGTACCAGCGTCGTTGAGGGGCTGCGCGAGGTCGCGAAAAACCTCGGCGAACTGGCGAAACTCGACCCCGCGCTGGCTGAAGCGGAGAGCGAAGTAGACGAAATGGTCTACCTGCTCGAAGATGTGGCGGCGACCGTCCGCACCTATCGGGACACGGTGGAAGACAACCCGGCGCGGCTGGCGGACGTCGAAGAACGGCTCGCGCTCATCCGCGATCTGGAGCGCAAGTATGGCGGCACGGTCGAGGAAGTGCTGACGTTCGGGGAAGAGGCGCAGCGCGAGTTGGCGACCCTGGAAGGGAGCGAGGAACGGCTCGCCCAGTTACGCGAGGAAGAGGTGGCCGCGCTCCGTCAGATCGGCGAGCGAGCCGGAAAACTCTCACAACTGCGTCAGAAGGCGGCGTCGCGGCTCGCCAAAGCGGTGGAGGCGGCCATCGCTCACCTCGCGATGGGCCGCACCCGGTTCACCGTCTACCAATCGCAGGAGGACGACCCGGAGGGCGCGCCCGTCGGTGGCGACGACGGCAATACTCGCCACCTCGCCTTCGATGCGCGCGGCGTGGATCGCGTCGAATTCCTGATCGCCCCGAATGCTGGTGAAGCGCCGAAACCGCTCGCGCGGATTGCCTCCGGTGGTGAAACCGCGCGCCTGATGCTCGCCCTTAAATCCGTCCTCGCGGCGGCGGATGCCACACCGACGCTGGTCTTCGACGAGGTGGATGTCGGTATCGGCGGGCGGAGCGGCCAAGTCGTCGGCGAAACCCTCTCGGCCCTCGCCCGCACCCATCAGGTGCTCTGCATCACTCACCTCGCGCAGGTCGCCGCCTTCGCGGACGGTCATTTCCGCATCGTCAAGCGCGACGTGCGCGGCCGGACGATCTCGGATGTCGAACGGCTGGACGACGCCGAACGGATCGAGGAACTGGCGGTGATGCTCGACGGCGTCCCGATCACCCCCGCCGCTCGGGCCAGCGCGCGTGACCTTGCGCAGCGTGCCGCCGCCCAGAAGGCGGCGACGGAGCCAGCGCGGCAGCCCGCCGCCGATTAGCGCGTTTCCTGGAGCGGTTTTTCGGAGCGATTGCCCCATGTGAGAAGAAGCATTCAGAGGTATTTTATTGCTCCGGCCGATCCGACGATTCGTGTGCCGAGACCGGAACGAGCGCGGAGCGACGGCGGCGGGCGAGCAGGATGATCGCGACGACGAGCGGAATTTCGATCCACCAACCACCGATCAGAATGGCAATCAATGCATCCGCGACGTGTTGCAGGCCATTGACCGAGCGATTCCATGCCTCTTGCACCGAGTGGCCGAAATTCCACGTCGCAACGGGTGTGACGGGTTCCGTCTTCGCGGGCGGCGGCACGGGCAAGATGGAGACCGAGATGGTGCTGAAGGCAGTGCGGGTATCGTAGTAGTTGATTTTCCCCTTGATGCGCTCCAGATCGCTCTGCACATTGTTCAACTGTGCCTGCACCTTCAGGGTATCATCTACCGTCGTCGCCTTGCCGAGCAGCGACTGCAATTGCAGCGTCGTCGCTTCAAGCGTGCGCTGGCGCGCCTGCAAGTCCACGTAGTCCTCCGTGACATCCTGCGCTGTGCTCTGCTCCTTCTCGACCTTCACCGCGTAGCCGCGCACGCGATCCATCGCATCCCGGAATCGCTCGGACGGCACGCGAAAGGAGACGTCGGCCCGGACATTCTCATCCGTCCCGCTCGTGTTTGAGGTGAGGACGGCGCCACCATACGCGCTCGCGATATTCCAGATCGCATCCTGCGTCCCGGTAACGTCCTTCGCCGTGATCGTCAATGAGCCGGTGCGGATGATCTTCTGGTCAATCGTCTGCGGCGGCAGTGGGGCATTGAGCACCGTGCTCGCGTCGCTGCTCGGTGCGCCTCCGCTTGCGGTGCGGCTCCCCGAACTCGCGGCAGTCGTTCCGGCTGGCATTGGCACACCGATAGCAGGGGCCGCACGACCCGCTGCGGCTGTTGCTGGCGCAGGGGGAGCGGTGGTCGGCATGGCCGCATTGGTGTATGCCGGTAGCGCGTTCGGCATCGGCTGGGCACTCTTTCCCTCCGAACCGGGCGCACCGCTGTGCCGGCCAAGAATCATCGCCGCGACGAGCGCAATGACGACGATGCCGCCAACCGTTGCGCCGACGCGCCAGAAACGCGATACACCACGGAGCCGTTTTGAGCCGTTCACCGACTACCTCCTTTCAGTCTCGTCACGGCACGTGCCGCGACATCGCGCTTTGCGATGGGCATGGAAGGAGGACGTTGAGGATTAATGAATTGTTCCCATGTGTCACGCGCTCGCGGCGATCAGCCGTTCACGAACATGTCCGCGCCGCCGACAATCGTTCGGCGGGGCGTGATTGCGCGGATGTCATTAGTCGGGCAGGTGAAGATGTCCCGGTCGAGGGCGACGAAATCGGCGAGCATGCCCGGTGCAATCGTGCCGCGCGTTCCCTCCAAGCGCATCGCAAAGGTGGCGCCGGTCGTGGAGAGGCGGGTCGCCTCTTCGCGCGTCAGCGATGCGGCTCACTCCTCCCACTGCTCCTCCGCGAGCCGCACAGCGTACAGCACACCGGCCATCGTGAAGCGAAATTCCGTCGGCACGACCCATCGCCCGACATCCTTGACAGTAATCAGGCTCTCCGCCATCTCCACGTCATTCCCCCATCGCGTGATGGCGAACGTCTCGCGCGAGCCGGACAAGCGGCGATTGATGACATAGACGGTCGGTCGGGCCGCCATCAGGCCGTTCACGTCGTGCGTGAGCAGATCGAGCCAGAGACAGGGGCGCCGGTGTGGCCCCGATACGGTGCGGTCTATCGCCGCGATGTGGAGGCCATCGAAGAGAATCGGGTGCGCTTCAATCGTGTATCCCGGCTCCATCCGAAAGGTCTGCGTCCGCTGCACGGCGCCCTCGGCCTTGCTACTCAGAACGCGTGTGATGGCAACGGCATCCCGCTCGAGATTCGCGGAGACCTCCATCGTGTCCGCGTCCTTCGTGACGGACATCGCCAGTGCCGTTGGCCGCCCCGTCGCATCGAGAGAGAGGGCCGCCGTGTACCGATGGCCGAACTCTGCCGCCGCAAGGGCATCTGTTTCCGTCGAGAAGAGATACCCCGACGCGGCACGGAGAATACGCCAGCGCTCGGTGATCGGCAGCGGCTTGTTATCCGCCAGCCACTGATACGCACCGGAGGCGATCAGGGCAGTTTCATGTGGGAGAAGCGGTCGTTCGCTGGTCATCCTTCGCCCCCTTGTTCAGTGACAAGCATCCTACCATGTATGCTGGCGAACAACGAAGCAACGGCAAAGAAACGATGAAGCGGGGAAGCGCCGGCTTCCCCGCACATGCACTCAGGAACGGTTCCGACGTCGGCTATTGCGGCTCGTCAGTGATAATCGCGATGTCCTGCACGATCTCAATGCGGTGCGGCTCCGGCTGGATCACTTCGTCTACCGGGGCGGGCTGCGCGGCGGCGGCATCCGTCTGCGGTAGCGGAGGCGGCGTATCGAAGACGAGCGCCGCCGCGATCACCTCGTCCATGTGCGTCACCCAGACCATGTGCATGTCGCGCAGGATGTCCTTCGGGATCTTCACCGCGTCGGTACGGTTCTCCGCCGGTGCGATCACCGTACGGATGCCGAGCCGGTGCGCCGCAAGCACTTTCTCCTTCAAGCCGCCGATTGCCATGATCCGCCCGCGGAGGGTGATCTCACCCGTCATCGCGACATCATGGCGGACGGGCCGCTTGGTGAGCGCCGAAACGAGCGCCGTCACCATCGTCACACCGGCGGAGGGGCCGTCCTTCGGGGTCGCGCCTTCCGGGAGATGGATATGTACGTCCGTCGTCCGCTGAAACTCCGCGTCAATTTTGAGCGCGGCGGCGCGCGAGCGGGCATATGACTGGGCCGCGCGGGCCGACTCCTGCATGACATCACCCGCCCGCCCCGTGATCGTCATCTGGCCATGCCCCGGCATCGTCGCAACCTCAACGGGCAGGATGTCTCCGCCCGCCACTTCCGAGACGCAGAGGCCGATCGCGACGCCAATCTGGTTCTCGCGCAAGTCATGGTCCGTCCCGAAGCGTGGCGGGCCGAGGAACTCTTCCAGTTTCGCCTGCGTGATCTTCAACTTCTTCGACCGCTTGCCGGCCTCCGCGACGGCGATGCGCGCCGCCTTGCGGCAAACGCTGCCAACTTGCCGTTCGAGCGACCGCACGCCTGCCTCACGCGTGTAATGGCGCACAATCAGCCGTATGCTCGCCGGAGGGAGATCAATGAACCCCGCGTCAAGCCCGTGACTCTCCGCCTGCTTGGGTAGGAGATGACGGCGGCAGATCTCGATCTTCTCCTCCTCGGTGTAGCCGCCGATTTCGATGATCTCCATCCGGTCCCGCAGTGGCCGCGGGATATTGCCGAGGTAATTACCCGTCGTGATGAACAGCACATCGGAGAGGTCATACGGCAGATCGAGGTAATGATCCACGAAGGCGTGATTTTGCTCCGGGTCGAGCACTTCGAGCATCGCCGAGGCAGGATCGCCGCGGAAGTCCGCGCTCATCTTGTCTATCTCGTCCAGCAGAATCACCGGATTGAGCGTGCCCGCTTGCTTGATCGCATGGACGATGCGGCCGGGGAAGGCACCAATGTACGTCCGCCGGTGGCCGCGAATATCCGCCTCATCGCGCACGCCGCCGAGCGAGACGCGAACAAATTTGCGATCCATCGCCCGCGCAATCGAACGACCGAGCGAGGTCTTTCCGACACCGGGCGGACCGACGAAACAGAGGATCGTCGGCATGTGCCGTGTGACGCCACGTTCCGCGACTAACTTGCGCACGGCGAGGAAATCGAGAATGCGCTCCTTGACGTGCTCCAGGCTGTCGTGATCCTCATCAAGGACGTTCTGCGCGAGGGCGAGATCGAGCCGGTCCGTCGTCCGCTCCGTCCACGGGAGGGCGAGTACCCAATCCAGGTACGTGCGGACAACCGTTGCCTCAGCGGAAACGCCGGGCATCCGCTCCAGTCGCGCCAACTCGCGGCGCAGGCGATCCTCGATGTCGGCGGGCAATCCCCGCTCCGCGATCTTGACTCGCAACATTTCGATGTCGTTTTGTGTTGTCTCACCCAGTTCGTCATGAATCGCTTTCAATTGCTCGCGCAGGTAATACTCGCGCTGATTTTTATCAATCTGCTCGCGCACCCGGTCTTTAATTTTCTGTTCGAGATCAACGACTTCCAGTTCACCGGAGAGGACAATCGCCAGCCGCTCGAGCCGCTTCAGTTTATTCGCTTCCTCAAGCAGCGCCTGCCGCTCTTTGGGGTCATTAACCAGGACGGCCAGCACATCACCAAGGTGGCCGACATCGCTCGCGTTATTGGCGGCGTCCACGAGATCATTCGCCGTCGTACCGCGCAGTTTCGCGTACTTACCGAGCAGCTCGCGGATCTGCCGCGCCCAGGCACGATTCTCCTGCTCGAATCCGGCCTGCTCGTACATCTCCTCAACGCCGACGAAATAGCAGGGCTTCGTCGCCTCCGTGCCCGTGATCCGCACGCGGCACAGCCCTTCCAGCGAGACAACGATCACGCCGCCCTGCTCGCGGTCCGATTCCTTAATGCGGCAGAGCGTCCCGACCTCGTAGACATCGCTCGGTGTCGGCTCCTCCACATTCGGATCGCGCAACGCCGACGCGACAAGGTACTGATCCCGCTCCATCGCCTCTTCAATCGCATCGAGCGAGCGCGGTCGGCCAACATGGATTTTCGTCGTACTCTGCGGAAAGACGACGATATTCTTGAGCGCCAGTAGCGGATACCGTGGCGCGAACCCATCTAACGAACTCATCAAACCCTGCCCCCTCCCGGTTGCCACCGCTCCCGTGACTTCCGGCTCCTCAGGGCGACGGACAATTCGCCGCCCTGCCCTCTTCCCGACACGCGTATCACTCGATGCGTTCACGGCCTCGATGCAATCGGCCTCCTCACGATGCCATTTGCCGCTTCACGGCGATTGCGCGCGAATAGCACACCCCACGATCGCTGCCCGTTTGTGCCGCCACCGCTTTCGCCGCCGCCGCCGGTGGCGATCCCGATTCGAGCAACCCACGCAACAGCCGGTCAATTGTCTCGTCATCCACGATAACCGCGACGACCGGCGCCTCGGTAATGATAACAACGTATTCGCCGCGCGGGGGCCGATCCCCGAACCCCTCAATCGCCCCGGAGAGCGTCGTAACGACAATCTCCTCATGCAGTTTCGTCAATTCGCGGCAAAGGGCGCACGTCCGGTCGCCGAGGAGATCGAGCGCATCGGCCATCGTCGCGGC
>JAICJW010000133.1 GCA_025928215.1 Chloroflexia bacterium
AGTTGCTCGATGATCACTTCGATAATCCAGTCCGCCTCGGCGATGGTGGCGAAATCGTCGGTGAAATTACCGAGGGTGATCCGTTCGACTACGGCGGCGCTGTACAGTGATGCCGGGCGTGACTTCGCCATCCGCTCAAACCCGGCCCGGACGATGCGGTCGCGCACCGCCCTGCTCTCCAGCGTCAGCCCCTTGTTCTCCTCGTCCGGCATGAGCGCGTCCGGCGCGATGTCCAGCAGCGTGACGCGCAGCCCCGCATTCGCGCAGTGCCCGGCAATCGCCGCCCCCATCGTCCCGGCGCCCAATACGGCCATTCGTTGAACCGTCTCACTCATACACCCTCCAAAGAATGGCTAACTGAAACCGGGGATGAACCGCGGAGACGCAGAGAACGCAGAGGAAATAAAGAAATCCACAGAGAAAACAAGAAAGGAGTTCCGCGAACGCAGCATAATTTCTCTCATCTCATCTCATCCCACTCTGCGTCTCTGCGGTTCAATTGGTCTCTCCCGTGGCCGCGACGGTCGAGAGGGCGCGGGCATCGTCGCGCAGGACGCGGCGGAGGATTTTGCCGGTCGGCAGTTTCGGCAGTTCGGGGCGGAACTCAATATGGCGGGGCGCTTTGAAAGTCGCGAGGTGTTCACGGCAATAGGCGATCAAATCGTCCGCGGTGGCGCTCTGACCGCTCTTCAGCGCGACAAAGGCCATCGGGCGCTCACCGGCATACGCATCGGCCATCGCGACGACGGCAGCCTCTTGCACCGCCGGATGGCGATACAAGACTTCCTCCACCTCGCGCGGCCAGATTTTGAGGCCGCCCGCGTTAATCATATCCTTCTTGCGATCCACGATCGTGTAGTAGCCGTCCGCATCCACGGTCGCGATGTCGCCGGTGTGGAACCAACCGCCGCGTAGCGCCTCCGCTGTCGCTTCCGGCATCCGCCAGTAACCGGAGAAGATATTCTCGCCGCGCAGAAGGATTTCACCCTCCATGCCGGGCGTTACATCGTTGTCGTCGTCGTCCACGATCCGTGCTTCAACGCCGGGAATTGCGGGGCCGATGGTGCCGGGTTTACTGATGAGGCCGGCGCCGTTGCTATGCGAGACGGGGGCCGCCTCGGTGAGGCCGTATCCCTCGACGATCTCCACGCCGGTCTTGCCATGGAAGGTTTCCAGCACCTGTACGGGCAATGCCGCCGCACCGGAGAACGCGAAGCGCACGCTGGAGAGATCGAACGACGCCAGATCGGGGTGGTTGACCCAGGCGACGAACATCGGCGGCGCGCCATAGAGCGCGGTGCAACGATGCTCCTGCATCTGTTCGAGGACCGATGTCGCCTCAAATCGTGGGATGAGCACCATCGTCGCACCGACGCGGAGCATCGCCGTCATGCAGACATTCATGCCGTAGATATGAAAGAGGGGGAGGACGACGAGGGCACGATCATCGGGCTGTGCGGTGCAGCGCGGCAGGCGGTCGCATTGCTCGCAGTTGGCGAGGAAGTTCCGGTGTGAGAGCATCGCGCCCTTTGACCGCCCGGTCGTGCCGGAGGTGTAGCAGATCGTCGCGAGATCATCCGGCGATATATCTACCGGTGTGTGTGCGGGCGCGGTGCCATCCGTCAGCGTAGTCCATGGCGTCGCGCCGTCGGGAGCGTCGCCCGTGCCGACGAAGAAGACGTGCGTCATGGATGGGACGTTCGGCAATGCCTCCGCCGCATTCGGATAGAATCCCTCATAAACGAAGAGCGCCATCGCTTCGCTGTCGTTGAGAACATAGGCGATCTCATCCGCCTTGTAGAGCACATTGATCGGCACGACGACCCCGCCAATGCGTTGGATGGCGTAGTAGGCGATGACGAACTGCGGTAGATTGGGGAGCATGATCCCTACCCGGTCGCCATGCCCGATGCCGCGGGCCGCCAGACCGTTCGCGGCCCGTTCGATTGCCGCATCGAGAGCGGCGTAACTGATTGCATTGTCCTGAAAAATGATCGCCGACTTTGATCCGTAGCGTTGCGCGACATCGCGCACGACCTCCGCAAGCGTCGCTGGATTGGCAGGCATTCGGCATCCTCCTACCGCTTTTTGTGGGCACAATCGGTTGATTCCGCATCATCGTACCACAATGGGGAATCCTAACCCCCGGCCCCTTCCTGTGTCGGGAAGAGGCTGGGGGGTTCGGATTTCCCGGCGAAACGGCAACAAAAAAGGAGGGGCAAGCCACCCCTCCTTTGCAGTCAAACAGCGACGATCAGACGCGGCGGGAGTAGAACTCGACGATCAACCGCTCGTCCACCTGAATCGGGATGTCGCCCCGTTCCGGCAGCGTCACGAGCCGACCGGACATCGCATTGCGGTCAAACGTCATGTAGGTTGGGACGCTGGCGTGCTGATCGAGTGCGTCGAGCACGATCGGGTTCTCGCGCATTTTCGGAGCGAGGGTGATCGTATCGCCCGGCTGGACGCGATAAGACGGGATGTTGACCTTCTTGCCATTGACCTGAACGTGTCCGTGATTGACGAACTGACGCGCACCCCAGATTGTGGTGGAGAAGCCGAGGCGGTGGACCATATTATCCAGCCGGCATTCGAGCAGTTGCACGAGGATCGTGCCGCTGTTGCCGGGGAGGGAGACCGCCTCTTTCATGTAGTTCATCATCTGCTTTTCGAGCACGTTATAGAGGTAGCGGAGCTTCTGCTTCTCGATCAGCCGCTTCGCGTATTCGGACTGCTTCGGGCGGCGGCGGTTGCCCTGGGGCGAGGTGCCCGGCGGGTTCGGGTGCCGCTTGAGAATCTTGACGTATTTCGGCGAGTTGGTCATCGCCATGCCGAAGCGGCGCATTTCCTTCGCCTTCGGGCCGGTATAGTTTGCCATCTGCGGGTCTTCTCCCTGCTCTCGTAGACACCATCAAACGCCGCAGCCGCGCGGACAGACGTATAGTGTACCGAATCCACGGCGGTATCGTCAAGGCCAAAAAGTGGCGAACGCGGCGAAGGTTCCGCGCCTGTTCCTCGGAGTAGCGCGCGGCCACGCGGGATATTTCCGTAATTTGTAACTCTTCGCCCCGCATCGTCGTATAATTGCATGAATGGGGAAGCGTGTTCCTCACGGGTGCTTCGGAGAGGGTTACGAAGATGATGCGTGCATTTTCGGGCGTTCGGCTGGTGGTATTCCTGATTGTCGCGGCGGTGCTCGCCTTTCTGATCGCGAAGGTGCTGGCCTTCGCGCTGCACCTCTTTTGGGTGCTCACTGGGTACATGGTTGCGTTTATCATCGCCGTCGTGCTGCTCGGCTGGCTCTGGGGAAGATTCGCGAAGCCCCATACCGGCGCACCGGCCCGATACGACGAGGAGCGCGATGAATTCGGGCGGCGCCGTTATTAGTGGGGCGCGGAACCTTCGCGCCCGCGCTGCCGCGCTTTGCTACCGTTCGGGATCACGTCATGCGTCGTGATGGATGGCGTGCAGATCGTGTTCATATTGCTGCATCATCGCGCTCATCGTGCGATCCATGAACTCAACGACATCCGTGAAGATACGCCCGGCGCGCGAGGATGAGATCGCGCCCTGATCGAGAAACTGAATAACGCCCTGAATGATCGGTGTGCGCGCGCGGAGGTAGATTTCCACTGCATCGCTGATGCCGAAGCCGTGGCGCGCGCTGTCTCGCCCGTACTCGCGGGCAATCTCGCACGCCTCAGCGAGAATTTCCGCCCGGTCGGTGCGGCCCGATACATACCGGACAGCGAGATCTACCATCGCCAGGCCGCGCCGTCGGTGTTCCGCAAGCCCTTCCGCGTCGAACTCACCGTACCAGGGCCGCTGGCGGACATCCGTGACGTAATGATCGTGCTCGTACTGCGAGAGAGATGCTTCGGTCAGCGCCTGCTTGCTAATACGGCGGCGCGGCCGGGCCGTCCCCTTCGCAAGTGCGAGGACATCCTCTTCCGCGTAGCGCCGGTGGCCGCCGGGGGTGAGGAAGACCGGCACCTTCCCGGCATCACTCCATCGCCGTAAGGTGGATTGATCCACCCCAAGCAGGGCGCACGCGTCGCGGATGGTCAGCCATCGTCGCTCACCATGCCCGACCGGTTCGTTGCTGTGCGCTCGTTCGTCTCCTCGCACCGGCCCACCGTATCTGCGGCAATTCTCGGCAAACCTATCAATACTGGCGTCTCTTTACATGAGCGTAGCACGCTTTCTCCGTGCGTCAACACCGTAGCGCAGTCGTTCGATGGAGCGTATTCGATCTCCCCCGGTCAACCCAATCCTCTCGCTCTTTCGCTGCTCCATTCACTGGTGATATGGTTATGATCCGTGAAGCATTGCGCGCGATGTCGTTCGCGTGTCCAATGCGATTCCATCTATTGCGTGTGTGTTTTTCGTATGGTATAACAATCCACGTACGTAGTTGCTGAAGATGCATGTGGTACTGCCACCACGCTGAACATTTGTTTTCTCTTAGTGTCTTATGTTGTCTTCAGTGCCACCGTGGGGTGTGGGCCGCCGAGATTAAGGAGAGCAGTCAATGGCAACGCGATCAACTACGAAGTCACAGGAAATCGTGCAATCGCTCCGTTCGATCATCACCCGCGTGACAGGCGATGCCAGCGGCGCGTGGATGGACCTCGATGTTACCATGCCGCAGATGAAAGTGCTCATGTTGCTGCGGGAGAACGGCGCCCTTCGGGTCGGCGTCCTCGCGCGGCATCTGAATGTCTCGACGCCGACGATCACCGGCATTGTGGACCGGCTCGTCCGGCAAGACCTCGTTAAGCGTGAGGATGACCCGTCGGATCGCCGCGTCGTTCTCAATGTGCTGACGCCAAAAGGCGAGCAATTGATGGAGCGATTGCGCCATCGCAGCGATGAAGAACTGACGCGCATCATTGGCGGCCTTAACGCGCAGGAGCAGGCCGACCTCGCGCAGACCCTCAAGCGGCTCGAAGAAGTCATCAGTGGCCCGGCCAGCGTCGCGGCAGATTAGCTCTGTGTGGCAACCCTAACCTTTCTTGGCACGGGGACCTCCACGGGGGTCCCCATGATTGGTCGGATCAGCCGCGCGAGCGAATCGGACGATCCCCGTGACCGCCGGACGCGCTGTTCGGTCTGGATCCGGCTTGCGGATGGCACTGATCTCCTGGTTGATACCTCACCGGAGTTGCGATTGCAGGCGCTCGCGGTCGGGTTGACGCATGTGGATGCGGTGCTTTTTACGCATGCGCATGCCGATCACACCGCCGGCCTGGACGACATGCGCGCCTTCAACGCGCTTCAGCAGCAGGTGATCCCTGTCTACGCGGATGCGGGCGTGGAGGCGGCATTCCACCAGCGTTTTTCTTATATCTTCGATGAACCGCCGCTGCCGTTCTTCGGCGGGAAACCCGCCCTCGCGCTGCGCCGCATTGACGGCCCATTCGCGATCAACGGCCATGCGATTATGCCGGTGCCGGTGCCGCACGGGCGTACGACGGTGCTCGGATTCCGGTTCGCGCGGTTCGCATATGTCACGGACGCCGCGCGGGTGCCACCCGCCGCGCGCGATCTGTTGCGCGGCCTTGATCTGCTCGTGCTCAACGCGCTCCGCGAGCGGCCGCACCCGGTGCATCTCAGTATCACCGAGGCGCTTGAGGTGATCGCGGATGTGCAGCCCAATCACGCGTATCTCACCCACATGAGCGACGACGTACTGCACGCGGAAGATGATGCCAAGCTGCCGCCCGGCGTCCATTTCGCATATGACGGCTTGCGGATAGAGATTCCGGAGTAGTCAGTAGTCAGAACGGACCCGATCCCTCTGACTACTGGCTACTGGCTACTGTCCCCCGTACCGCCACGCGATGTAGTGCTGGCCGACGTTGCCCATCTCGACTTTGAAGGGATCCGCGTTGCTCGGTGTATAGGTGAGGACGCGCCGTTCGAATGCCTGCACGAGAATCGTTTTCGTCACGCCGCCGACCGTCGCGGTCGTCCAATATGCCTCCGTGATCGGCAGGCCGACGACGAAGAAGGTTGGGTCGAAGAGCGGGCCGTTGATGGCTTGCCCATTCTGGATCGTCAGTCCGGTGCTATTCAGATATTGCCAGAAGACGGAGGCGACGGTGTGATTCGTCTCCCTGATGTATGCCGCCGTCGTGACACCCGTCGTATCACCGCCGGTTGCCGCGCGCACAGAGCCATCTGGTTGCAGTTGCTCGGTGATTGGGCTGCCAGCGGCACGCGGTGGAGCGGCGCGGACGCTGTTCAGCGTCGCATACGTAATCGCGCCCGGTACGCCTGGATCGCCGGCGACGGCGATTGCCGCAGGCGCGCGGGTTTCGCGGGCCGTGTCGCCCGTCTGGATTTGCCCCGTGACCAATTCATTGACGAGCAATCCGCTCGTGATCTGCCCGGTTTGCGGGTTGTTCAACTCCAGGCGACCCTTGTCGAAATACCAGACCTGACGCTGTCCACCTCGCGCATCGGCATAGGGTTCGACACGGTTACTGTTTACCTGGGGACCCCAGATGAACCCACGCCGCGCCGCGCCTGAGAGAACGGGGCCGTCATAGCGATTGTAGGTCGCGGCGTAGGGCGGCGGTCCTGATTGCTGCGTGGTCGTCCCGCCTTGCACCGCTTTCAGTGCCCTGGCAGCATCCACGAGGCCCGCGCCTGACTGTGCATCGGGGCCGGGCGGCCCAATATCCCGCGCGGTGCTTTTGAGGAGAGACAGGGCATCTTCCTGCCGCAGGCCGGGCCTGACGCTCTGCATCAGCGCGACGATGCCCGTCACGATCGGTGCGGAAAATGAGGTGCCGTTGTGCGTGTCTACGTTGCTGCTCTTCTCCGGCAGGAACGCGGCGATATTGACGCCGGGAGCCGCAAGGTCCACCTTGTTAACGACGGACGTGAAGTCGGCTGGATTATTGTTCTCATCGGACGCGCCGACGGTGATGACGTTCTGATCGTCGGCGGGATAGTCGCGTTCCGTTGGCTCATTCCCCGCCGCAGCGATGACCGTGATGTTCCGGGATCGGGCATAGCCAATCTCTCGCGCGACCGCCTGCGAGAAATCCGGCCCGCCGATGCTGAGATTCATCACGGTCGCGCCATGATCAGCTGCCCAGTGGATGCCGTTGGCGACCGCGCTACTGTTGCCGTCGCCCGTACTGTCAATCACCTTGACGGGGAGAATCTCCACGCCCCATGCCGCGCCAGCCTGGCCGACGCCGTCATTCCCCCGAGCGGCGGCGAGGAGGCTGACGATCGTGCCATGCTGGGACGATGAATCATCCATGGTGTTGCTGTTGTTTTCCACGAAATTGAAGCCGGGAAGCAGCCGCCCCTTGAGATCGGGGTGGTCGGGATAGACGCCGGAATCCAAGATGCCGACGACGATATTCGGCGAGCCGGTCGTAATGTCCCACGCGGGTTCGAGGTTGGCGCTGCGCGTCCAGTACTCGCGCGCGTAGAGCGGATCGTTCGGAACTTGCCTGATATGCATGCGGTAGTTCGGTTCGACCGACATGACGCGCGGATCGGCGAGCAGCCGGGCGTACGTCTCCCGCTCCTCGGTCGGGCTTGTGCGCTCCTCATAACTGCTCGCCGCTTCGAGGTGGACGAGCGTGTCCGCCTCGCTCAGATGCACCGTCCGCGCGGTTGTGGCTCTGAGGGCGACAAGGAGCGACCCCGGCACATGATCCTGTGCGAAGGGATCAAGCGCCGTGATGACGTGCGACGCTGGCGTGGGCGTGTCGGCGAGCGCGGCGACCGGAATGAGGAAACACAAAACGAGCACGAGCGCGGTGAACGCCGTCACCCGAAGGCGAGCTCGAACCACTCCTGTATCCTTCCTTCGGAAGCGCGACCGCATGGAGGAACCCGTGTTTCCCCACCTGCCCACGAGATTATCAGACGATTGTCAACTTGACAATATTTTGACGCGGTCTATCCAGATCAGTCAACCTCACCCCCGGCCCCTCTCTATTGCTGACACGCAATGGAGAGGGGCCGGGGGTGAGGTTTCTTCCCGGCGTGCCGCGATGGTATACTTCCCCATCATGGATACCGTCCGCGCCCTCTATGGGCGATCCGTTGCGACAGCCGACCCTCCGCCCGACGATGACGCGATTGATGCGGGTATCGGCGCGCTCCTCGCCGGACACGCGCGGACGATTGCCACGGCGGAATCATGCACCGGCGGCCTCGTCGCGGCGCGCATTACCGGCGTCAGCGGCAGCAGCGCATACTTCCTCGGCGGTATCGTCTCCTATTCCAACGACGCGAAACATCGCCTGCTCGGCGTGCCTGATTTAATGCTGGAGCGGTATGGCGCGGTGAGCGTGGATGTCGCGCTCGCGATGGCGCGCGGTGTGCGCCGGAAGATCGGCACCGACATCGGCATCGCTACTACTGGCATCGCCGGGCCGACTGGCGCGACACCGACAAAGCCCGTTGGCCTCGTCTACATCGCGCTCGCCGCCGATGGCGTGGAGCGATGCCGGCGGTATCTCTGGAATGGGGACCGGCTTTCCAATGTCACGTCATCCGCTGAGGCGGCGCTCCGCCTCGTTCGCGCCTATCTTGAGGAACTCCATTGACTAGCCAACCGATGTACCGGAAGACGACGCTCCCGAACGGCGTTCGCGTCGTCACGAGCAGCATGGAGCATGTGCGCTCCGCGACGTTGCATGTCAACTATCGTGTTGGCTCGCGCGATGAGACGAACGATCAGGCCGGCATCGCGCATTTTATCGAGCATATGGTCTTCAAGGGGACGACCCGCCGCCCGCAATCGAGCGCGATCACTGAGGAGATCGAGGGCATTGGTGGCAACATTGACGCCGGCACGAGCCGCGAGACGACCTCGTATTCCGTCCGCGTGCCGTACGATGCCCTGCAGACCGGTTTCGATGTGCTGGCTGACATGCTGCGCGGCTCGCTCTTCCGCGAGGACGATGTCGAGAAGGAGCGCGAGGTTATTACGGAAGAGATCCGGGGCATTAACGACATCCCGGATGAGGTGGTCGGGGAGTTAATAGATGACCTGGTCTGGGATGGTGCGGCGGTTGGCCGCCCGATTGCCGGGTCGGAGGAGTCCGTCGCGCGGCTGACGCGCGACGACCTTACGGCCTTCCTCGCGACGCGCTATGCGCCGGAGCGGCTGGTGATCTCGGCGGCGGGGAAAGTCGCGCATGATGACGTGGTGGCGCTCGCGACAGCGGCCTTCGGCGACCTCACGAGGGGAGCCGTGCCGCATGAACCGTCGTTCGTCCCCCCGAAACAGACGAAGCCGCGCATCGCACTCGTTGGGCGGGAGATCGAGCAGGCGAACCTCAGCCTCGCGGTGCAGGCGATTTCCTATTCGGACCCGCGCAAGTACGCGCAGTATCTCCTGCACATCATCCTCGGCGGCACGATGAGCAGCCGCCTCTTTCTGCGTATTCGCGAAGACCTCGGCCTCGCCTACAACGTCGGCTCCTACTTCCCGACGCTCGTGGATGTCGGGTGGGGGACGATCTACGCGGGTGTGGACCCGGATCGCGCCGAACACACCGTTACGGCGATCCTCGATGAACTCATCCGCTTGCGGACGGAGCCGGTGACGCCGACCGAGTTCGAGCGGGCGCGTCGCTACGTGACCGGGAGCCTGTTGATGGGATTGGAAGGGAGCGCGCCGGTCGCGTCGTGGATCGGCATGCGCGAATTACTGTTGGGCGATATTCTCACGCCGGAGGATGTCGTCGCGCATTACAACGCCGTGACGATCGAGGACGTGCAAGCCCTCGCCTGCGACCTCTTCCTGCCCGAACGCCTCAATCTCGCTGTCGTCGGCCCCTACGAGGACGACAGCCGCTTCCGCTCCCTCATTGGCGCGTAAGACTGAGGACTGAGAAGAGGCCGATCTCTCTCAGTCCTTCGTCTTTCACGATGGCGCTGTCGTCATTGTTCGCGAAAAAATCGTCGCACGGGTAGGGGGCGCATAGCGCCCGCTGACCACGAGAGAGGGCGCATGCTATGCGCCCCTACAAACAAATCACGACACCGTTATCGTCAAAAGGTATTCGTCTTTCGTTAGAGCCAGCCGCGTTCGGCGAGCCATTCGGCACCGAGGCGGCCGAGGGTGATAGTGCCATTCGCGTCCATCTCGATGCGGGCGCGCTCGAAGAGTTGCGCGGTGACTTTCCGGCCATCTTTCGTCGTGTACGGGCCTTCTTCGGCAATTGGCGCGCCGAAGACCGCGCTGTCCCCATTCGCGGCGTACCATTGGAAAATTCCGCCGGAGATGCCATGCCCGGTGGCGGCGACATACCGACTTTTCGGCGTATTGTCGAAAGGGGCAACCGTATCGTACGGGCCGTTTGTTTCCGCGAACCATGAGCCGAGCGGCGCGAGGGTGACGCTGTTGCTGTCCGGCAAATACTCAACGAGCACA
>JAICJW010000192.1 GCA_025928215.1 Chloroflexia bacterium
CCGCCCGCGATCAGGCATGGCTCACCATTCGCTCCCGCTTCGAGCAGGGGGTGGATTGGAGCGGACTGGAAGCCGAACGGATCGCTCGCTGGTATCGCCAGCTGCACATCTTCCTCTACCCCTTCTACTACATCGAGTACGGCATCGCCCAACTGGGGGCATTGCAGGTCTGGCGCAACAGTCTGACCGATCAGGGAGAGGCGCTGGCGGCGTACCGGCGGGCGCTGGCGCTGGGGGGGACGAAACCGTTACCGGCGTTGTTCGAGGCAGCGGGGGCGCGATTGGCGTTTGACGCGGAGACGATGGGGGGGCTGGTGACGCTCATCGAGGAGCAGGTCGCCGCCCTTGAAGCATAGCGGGTAGTGGCCGCGATCATTGCTTCCTCAGTGGCTTTCCCCAGGTGACGCGCCCGATGCTGTGCGTATAGAGCAGCCCGTCTCGCAGATAGGGCGTCATGGCGTCGCGGAGTTCGGCGTCGAAGGCGGCGACGGCCTCCGGTGTCATCAGATCGCGCGAGAAACTGCTCATCGAATGGAACCACTCGATGACGTCGGGGAGGGAGCGGACAAGCGGCTCCGGCTCTGTCGTGTACTCGTCAGCCTTCCGAAACAGGCCGCGCCGCTCTAGTTCGCCGATCAAGTCAATGGGCAGGAAGTCCGGGTTGGTCGAGTAGCGGGGGATGATCGCGCGGATCGCCGGCGTCCACGGCTCGTCCGCCTCATCCACGCCGACAATTGCCAGTTGGCCGTTCGGCGTCAGCGCGTCGGCGAAACGGGGGAGCGCGACTTCCCAATCCATCCAATGCAGGCTCGCCCCCGCCGTCACCAGCGCGTACGGCGGATGAAGCGGCGCCTCCTCCGCCCTGCCAACGAACCAATGCAGGCGGGGATCGTCGCCACCGGGAAGCGTCTTGCCGAGGGCGATCATGCCGGGCGAGACATCTATCGCGTCCACACGCGCGACAGAGGGGAGCAATGCCCGCGCGAGGTTGCCGGGGCCGCAGCCAACATCGAGCACGGCGCGGGCTTCGTCGGTCATCAGCGCGACCAGCCGGTCAAGCAGCGCAGGGGGATAGGGCGGTCGGTAGCGATAGGCGGCAATGACCGAGGGGTCCGTGAAGCGTTCGGAATGTTGTGTGCCCCAGCCCTTTGGTCTCGCGCTCATGTCGCGCTCACTCCTTGCCGACGATGTACGTCGCGCGCTCCGTCGCGACGCTGATTGGACCGTCGAAGGCCGCGCGCGCTTCCGCGATCATCGTTTCCGGCGGGACGTGCCCCCAGTAATGGCTGAGCAGCAGGCGCTTCACGCCGCCCGCGTCCGTCGCGAGGGTCGCCGCCTGTCGCGGCGTCATGTGGCCGACGGGCACGGGTGTTTCCGGCGTGTCGAGCGTCGCTTCGAGGATCAAGAGGTCCGCGCCGCGCGCGAACGCGGTCAGGCTCTCCACCGGCGCGCTGTCCGCGCCGTAAACGAGTACCGGGCGCGGGTTGTCACCGGGTGGCGTGATCTTGATTGCCTGGCAGGGGATGTAGTGTTTTGTCGGCGCGAAGCGGAAGGTGAGATAGTCGGCAGGTGCGGCGTTCGTGTCGCTGCCGACGACGAGTGTGCCCTCCGGATCGTACTCGGCGATGGCGAAGGGCGCCCAGAAATCGCTCTCGTGCCCGCTCCCTTCCAGCGCGCCCGCCAATCCTTTCAGAAATGCCGTGCCGCCCGGCGGGACGAAGAGGGCGAGCCGTTCGCTGCGTGCCTTGCGCTCATCGCCCTCTGGCGGCCCGTATTTCAGGCCATAGGCGAGCGGCACGAGGTCGAGCGTATGATCGGCGTGCAGATGTGAGATGACGATGGCGTCGAGATTGCGCGGGTTGATCTGGCCGCGCAGAATGGCGAGTGAATCCGGCCCGCAATCCATCAGGACATGTACCGCGCCATAGGTGAGGAGGTACGATGAGCACGCGCCGCCGGGCCGGGGCATCGCCGCGCTGCACCCGATGACGGTCAGTTGCAGGTCAGTCACGCGCGGCCTCCTCTTCGCGTTCCTCGATGATCGCCACCGCTTCCGCTTCTTCCGGCGTAATCTCGGCGAGATGCGAGACATCATTGACGGCGTGCAGCGTCACATCATCCCCCTGCACCGTCAGGCGCGAAATCGAGCAGTTGGCGAGGACGTAATCGCGCCACCGCTCGGTGGTGCCCGTCATGTAATGCGCCAGCGCGACGCCGAGGATGCCGCCGTGCGCGACGACAATGACATGCTCGCCGGGGTGGCGGGCGATGATCGCCGCGAAGACCTCCCGGGCGCGCTGATGGAAGCCGCGCCGCGATTCGCCGCCGGGGAAGGCGACCTCCATCGCGAAACTATCGCTCGTGAAGGCATGACGCGCCTCGGGGAAGCGTTCGATTGCCTCCGCCTCCGTCAGCCCCTCATACGCGCCGAAGTTGATTTCCTGCAGGTCATCGCGCGCCACCGGCGTCAGGCCGAGCGGGTCCGCGATCGCTTGGGCGGTGTGGCGGGCGCGTTGGAGTGGACTGACGTAGAGGGCGTGGACGGGCGGGAGTGTGCCGTCGAGGATTAGCGCGCTGAGCGCCCGGCCCATCGCCGCCGCCTGCCGCCTGCCGAAGCCGGTAAGCGGATCGTCGCTCACACCGCTCAGGAGTTTGCGGACATTGCCGGTCGTCTGACCGTGGCGGACGAGCGTGAGCAGTGTCGGCTCAATGATGGGGCGGGGCGGGCGGCCATAATGGCGTGTCGTTTCATGCATGCGGCGATGATTCCTCCGTTGAGGGCGTCGTGTCGAGGCGTGCCTGCCCGAAGGGGCAGAGCGACAGAAGCGGGCAGCGGTCGCATGCCGGGCCGATGGCATGGCAGATACGCCGCCCATGCGCGATCATATTGACGTGGAATTCGAACATCTGCGACGGTGCGAGCATCGCTTCCAGCACATCGTGCGCGCCCGCCTCGGAGGTTTTCGGGCCGATCAGGCCGAGCCGCTGCGAGACGCGGTAAACGTGCGTGTCCACGGGGAAGGCCGGCATGCCGAGCGAGAAGAGCAGGACAATCGCCGTCGTCTTCGGCCCGACGCCGGGGAGCGCCTTCAGCCACGCCTTCGCCTCGGCGAGCGGCATCTCCTTCAGGAAGCGGAGATCGAAATTGCCGCGTTCCTCGTCAATCCGTTGCAGCACGCCCTGAATGCGCGGCGCTTTCATCTGATAGAGGCCGCTCCAGCGAATCGCGTCCGCCACTTCCTCCACCGGCGCATGCATCACCTGTTCCCACGTCGGGAACCGCTCGCGGAGCGTCAGGTACGATTGCTCGGTTGAGCGATCCGTATTGCGCTGCGAGAGGATCGTCAGCACCAGTTCGTCAATCGGCTCCTGATGCGGCCGCCAGCGCCGCTCGCCGTACGTCTCCCGCAACCGGGCAAAGACGGCGGGCAGCCGCGCCGCCCCCTGCTCCGGCGTCCAGTCCAGGGGCGCGACATTCTTCGGCTTGCGGCGCTTGGGGGAAGAACCTAACCCCCCGGCCCCCTTCCCCGTCATGCCAGCCCCGGCAGCGATGGGCCTGCCATGAAGGCCGGGCCGCCGCTGATGCCGACGGGGGTGCCGTCCGCACGCCAGCAGGCCGCGCCACGCAGCATGCCCGTCGCCTCGTCGCGCAGGACACCGTTCATGCCGCCCGCTACTTTGGGAACGACCTGCACGCGATGGCCCATCGCTTCGAGCGCGCCGACGAGCGCGGCGAGATCGGGGAAGCGGTCCTCAACTTCGAGCGTCGGCCCCTCCGTCCAGATACGTGGCGCTTCGACCGCCTCCTGCAAGGTCATGCCGTGGTCGAGCACATTGACGATCCCCTGCATCACTGAGCCGAAGATGCGCCGCCCGCCCGGCGTGCCGAGCGCCATCAACGGCGCGCCATCCTTCAGCACGAGCGTTGGCGACATGCAGCTGAGGATGCGCTTCCCTCCGGCAATCGAGTTCGTCGTTCCCGGCGTCGGGTTCATCAGGCTCATGTTGTCATTGAGGAGCATGCCGGTGCCGGGTGTCGTCACTTTCGAGCCAAAGAGGCGGTTGAGCGTCTGCGTCGTCGAGACGAACATACCGTCCGCGTCCGCCGTCGTGACATGCGTCGTGTTCGCGCTCTCCATGCCGGGATAGCGGCCCGCTGTGTGCGGCGTGGCGCGCTGTGCGTCAATCTCGGCGCGGCGCTCGTCGGCGTACCCCATGCTCGTCAGCCACGCGACCGGCACATCCGTCGTCGCCGGGTCGGCCATGTAGCGGTTCCAGTCCGCGAAGGCGATCCGCAAGGCTTCCGCCATCAGGTGGATCGTCCGCGCCGTGCCGAACCCGGAGGCGGCGAGATCGTAGCCGGAGAGGATATTGAGCATTTCGATGATGTGCGTGCCGCCGCTCGACACCGGCCCCATCGAGACGATCTCATGGCCGCGATACGCTCCGCGCACCGGCTCGCGCTCAAGGACGCGGTAGTTCGCGAGGTCGTCCATCGTGATGAGGCCGCCATTCGAGGCCATATCCGCCGCGACCAGTTCGCCAATCGGGCCGCGATAGAGCGCGTCCGGCCCGCTGATCGCGATGGCGCGGAGTGTCTCGGCATAATCGCTCCGCACAATCATTGCGCCCGGTCGTGGCGGCGCGCCGTTCGGCAAAAAGACCGACGCACTAGCGGGGAAACGGGCGAGGGCGGGCGCGGTCTCGGTGATGGATTGGACGAGATAGGGCGAGGCGGGGTAGCCGTCCGCCGCGAAGCGGATCGCGGGCGCCATCACGTCCGCGAGTGTCAGGCGACCAAACCGGCGCAGCGCCTCCGCCCACCCCTTCAACGCACCCGGCACGCCGACCGCTTGATGCCCGATGCGGTTGGCGTCCCCTTCCGCCAGCCATTCGACCGGATCGGGGACGGGCGTGAACATCGTTTCGGTTGCAGCGGCGGGGCAGGTGGCATAATTATCGAGCGTGACGACATTTCCCGTCGCGCCGTCGCGGATGACGAAGAAGCCCGCGCCGAAGACGCTCACCATCATTGGCTCGACGACGGTAAGCGCGAAGAGCGTCGCGACCGCCGCGTCCACCGCATTGCCGCCCCGCGCCAGCATCTCGATCCCGGCATTGCTCGCCAGCGGATGATTCGAGGTCACTACCCCCCGCGATGCGACCACTTCCGCTTTCCGCAACGCCAACGGGTACGTCATTGGGACCTCCTGAAGACAATTGAACCGCAGAGACGCAGAGGGCGCAGAGAAATACAGAGAAGAGAATATGAATGGTTGGTGCGCGAGATAGTATCGTTGCCAGCCCGGATCGCTTTTCCTTCTTTTCTCGTCTTCCTCTCTGCGTCCTCTGCGTCTCTGCGGTTCATACCCGGTTTCGGTTAGACCGACGCGGGGAGGCCGCTGGTGCCGGATTGCTCGACGATGGCGATGATTTCCCGCGCCACTTCCTCGACGGAGCGGTTGCTCGTATCGAGGATCGGCCACGGGTAGCCGTGCCGGTAGATGCGGCGGGCGTAGGCGAGTTCTTCCGTTACCTGATCGAGGCTGGTGTAGGGGCCGTCCGGGTCGCGACCGAGCGATTCGAGCCGTGCCCGCCGCAGATTGACGAGCCGGGGCGCCTGGATCGTCAGGCCAATGACTTTGCGCTGGTCAATCTGGAACAACTCGTGCGGCGGTTCGATACCGAGCACGACCGGCACATTCGCCACCTTCCAGCCGCGGTAATGGGCGAGAAAGATGGAGAGCGGCGTTTTGGACGTGCGCGAGACGCCGGCGAGGACGACATCGGCGTCGCCGAGTGTTTCCGGGTGCTGCCCATCGTCGTGCGAGACGGTGTATTCAATCGCGTCAATCCGGCCGAAGTAGTCGGGGTCGAGTTGCGTCCCGCGCAAGCCCGGCTCGCCCGCCGGAACGAGGCCGAATGCCTCCTCCAGCCGCGCGACAAGGCCGCCGATGATGTCCACAAAAGGGACGCCGCGCCGCGCGCTCTCCTCCTCGACGGCCCGGCGCAGTTCGGGAACGACGAGCGTGAAGACGATGATACCGTGCGTCTCTGCCGCCTCGTTGATGACATTGCGCGCCTGCTCGATCGTGCGGACGAGCGGGCGGCGGCGGACATCGAAGATCGCGCCGAAAAACTGCCCGGCCGCCGCCGAGACGACCGTTTCCGCCGTCAGCCCGGTGCCGTCCGAGACGACATAAATCGGTTGAGGTGTCCGCTCAGTTGGTGGAACGCGTGTCGCGTTCATCGCCGTCTCTGTCATGCCTACAGGATGCCACAGCAGGGGCTGGATCGTCTACGGGCAAACCGGGAAACCGATTGAACCGCAGAGACGCAGAGTTGGGAAGAGAGGGAGAGTAGTTTCATGTCTTTCTGCGAGTCGCTATGTCCTCTGCCGGGCGTCCTCTGGGCAGCTTGCGGTTCGTATTCGTTCGCGCCCGGTGTAGAGATTGAAGCGCTCGCCGCGCAGGAAGCCGATGAGGGTCATGCCGAACTCGGCGGCGAGGGAGACGGCAAGGCTGCTCGGGGCGGAGATGGCGCAGATGATCGGCACGCCCGCCGCGAGCGCCTTCTGCACCAACTCGAAACTGACGCGCCCACTGACGAGAATAATGTGGTCGTGGAGCGGTAATCTGCCATCGAGCAGCGCCCATCCGACGAGTTTATCCAGGGCATTGTGCCGCCCGATATCTTCGCGCACCGCGAGGAGGTTTCCCGTGCTGTCGAACAATCCCGCCGCATGCAGCCCACCGGTCACATCGAACAGCCCCTGCCCGGCGCGCAGGCGGTCGGGGAGGATCGTAATGAGATCAGCGGAAACTGCCGGGCCGGGTGGCACGGCGGCCTGCCCGCGCAGATGGAGGGCATCGAGGCTCGCCTTGCCGCAGACGCCGCAGGCGCTCGTCGTCATGAAGTGGCGTTCGAGCGTGGCGAGGTCGGGCAATGCCCCGGCGCGCAGTTCGACATTGACGATGTTGTACCGCTGGTCGGCGTCAATCTCCGGGTCCACACAGTAGGTGATGCGCCGGATTTCCGCGCGGCTGCCGATCACGCCCTCGCTGAACAGGAACCCCGCCGCCAATGCGAAATCCGCGCCCGGCGTGCGCATCGTCACCGCGACGGTGCGCCGCTCGCCTCCGGCCAGCACGCGGATTTCCAGCGGCTCCTCAGTCGCCAGATGGTCGGCATGCGGATGGGTCCGCGACCCATCAACCGTCCAGACCCGGACGCGCGTCTTGCTCGTGCGCGGCGTTTGCGTGCTCATATGGCGTGTATCGCGACGACGAACCGTTGCATGTATGCCCCTTTCCTGACTGCGACGATGGTGCATCGGGTACGGAAAACGCATGGTATGATGGGAAGTATATTCGCATCGAGGGGCACATGCATCGGCAGAGGGGAAACAATGAGTACCGCAATCGAGCGCTACCAATTCACGGTCGCTGACTATGAACGCATGGGCGAGATGGGCATCCTTAACGAAGATGATCGGGTCGAACTGATCGCGGGGGAGATTGTCAGGATGAGTCCGATCGGCCATCGGCATGTGGGGTGCGTCAATGCCCTGACCGATCTGCTCGCGGATGTTATTCGGCGAGAAGCGGTGATCAGTGTGCAGAATCCGATTCGCTTATCTGATGACAGCCAACCCTTGCCCGATATCGCACTCGTACGTCGCCAGGCATTTACACATACCGTGCCTGTCGCTTCCGAAGTGCTGCTCGTCATTGAAGTAGCCGATTCCTCGCGGGAATATGACCGCACGACGAAATTACCGCGCTACGCGACGGCCGGTATCCCGGAAGCATGGCTCGTGGATCTCGGTAACGAGATGATTGAGCGATATAGCGAACCGCGCGATGGGCATTACCGTCTCGCTGCGTTCGCCACACGCGGCGAATCACTCACCTCAACGGTGCTTCCGGCGCTCACGATCCCGGTTGATCGCGTACTTGGTGCAGCGAGCGAATGAACCGAACACCATGGTCGGCGCTTACTTGGGCTGCACGTAATACGTCATGCTCTGGATGGCGGCGACCGGGTCCACATCGCGCACCCAGACGCCCTCGCGGACGCGGAGGATCACCGGGGCATAGTTGAGAATCGCCCGCACCCCCCCCGCGACGAGCAGATCGGTCGTCTCCTGCGCGCCCTGAGCGGGGACGGCGACGATACCGACGCGAATCTTCTTCTCGCGCACGGTGCGGGTGATTTCCGCCGGAGCCTGCACGATGAGGTTGTCCATACCGACTGATGTGCCGATCTTGTCCGGCGCGCTGTCGAAGACGGCGGCGATGCAGAGGTTGCTGTCCTCCCAGCCCCGGTAGTGGACGACGGCCTGCCCGAGCAGTCCGAAGCCGCAGAGCGCGACTTGCCATTCGGTGTTGATCCGCAGGATGTTCGCGATCTCCTCAAGGAGATGCTGAATGTCGTATCCCTTACCCTGTTTGCCGAATTTACCGAAGTTCGAGAGGTCACGCCGGATTTGCGCGG
>JAICJW010000278.1 GCA_025928215.1 Chloroflexia bacterium
CGTCTCCACCCCGCCGGTGCTGCCCTCACACGGCGACCATGCGCTGCTGATGCACGCGGACGACTGAAGGAAGCAATGAGCGATGAGCGATGAGCAATGAGTAGCAGATTCCCTCTCGCTCATCGCTCATTGCTGCTCGTCGCGTTGACAGCCCGCGAGGCCGGTGCTACCGTCGCGTGCATGTGAATCACGAATCACTGCCCATCCGCAGGAGCATCGCGACCATGCAAACCGCCATATCACCCCTGCACGACCTCGCGCCCGAGTTGCGGGAGAAGTACGACCGGCTGCTGACGATTTTTGCCGAGATGGGCTCCGTGCTGATCGGCTTCAGCGGCGGCGTGGACTCGACGCTGATCGCGAAGGCCGCGTATGACGCGCTCGGCGACCGCGCGCTGGCCGTAACGGGTATCTCCCCCTCATTGATGATCGAGGAAGCGAACGAATGCCCGAAGATCGCCGCGCACATCGGTATCGCTTACCTGGAAATCCGCACGGACGAGATGGACGATCCGAACTACGTCTCGAACCCCGTCAACCGCTGCTATTTCTGCAAGAGCGAACTGTGGGACAAACTGACGCCCATCGCGCGGGAGCGGGGTTACGCCGCCGTCGTGGACGGCTCGAATATGGACGACCTCGGCGAGTTCCGCCCCGGCATGGACGCGGGCAAGGAGCGGGATGTCCGCTCGCCCTTGCAGGAGGCGGGGCTGAACAAGGCAGATATCCGCGCCATCTCCGGCGCGTTGGGCCTGCCGACGTGGAACAAGCCCTCGCACCCCTGCCTCTCGTCACGCATCCCACATGGGACGTTTATCACGATCGAGAAGTTGGATCAGGTCGGGCAGGCGGAGGCGTATCTGCGCGTCCTCGGCTTCCGGGGCTTCCGCGTCCGGCACCACGGCGAGATCGCGCGGCTCGAACTGCAACCGAACGACATTGCAAAGGCGCTGGAGCAGCGCGCGGCGATTGTGGATGCGCTGACAGAGATCGGCTTCCGGTTCGTCACGCTCGATCTCGCGGGGTTCAAGAGCGGCAGCCTCAATCCGGTTGGCCCCGCGAGCGGCAATGCGGCTCAGTAGCAAGAGCGATTACGGCCTGCGCGCGCTGATTGACCTCGCCCTCCACGCGAGCGGCCCGCCCGTGCAGAGCCACGACATCGCGACGCGGCAGGGCATCCCCGAATCGTACCTGAATCAACTGCTCATCCTCCTGCGGCGCGCTGGGCTGATCCGCTCGCTGCGCGGCCCGCAGGGGGGGCATCAACTCGCCCGCCCGCCCCGCGCGATCAGCATCGCGGATATCGTCGCCGCGCTCGATGGCCCGACGGCATCGGAAGCCGCGAAAGAGCCAAGCGCGGCGCGCGGCAACGATGCCGCGACCGATCTCGTCGTGCGCGCGGCATGGGAGCGGGTGAACGCGGCGATTCAGGACGCCCTCGGTCATATCACGCTCGATACCCTGATTCAAGAGCGGCAACGGCACGATTCGGCAGCGATGTTCCATATCTGAAGCCCCGCGCGGACAACCGATGGAGAAAGCCACCATGATCGAAGCGCCGACGCATCAGCAGTTCACCGATTACGTCACCTCAGAAGACGAGTTACGCGCATTGCTTGGGGAGCCGCGGGAACTGGTGATCAAGAAGCAACTCCCGGCGCTGGATCGCCATTGCCGCGCCTTCATCGCCCGCTCGCCCTTTCTGCTCATCGGGACGGCGAACGCGCAGGGGCAGTGCGATGTCTCGCCGCGCGGCGACGCGCCGGGGTTCGTGCTGGCGCTCGATGACATAACGCTCGTGATCCCCGACCGCCCCGGTAACCGGCGGATTGACTCGCTGCGGAACATCGTCACACACGGCGGGATCGGGCTGCTCTTCATGGTTCCCGGCGTCGAGGAGACACTGCGGATCAATGGGCAGGCGGCCATCGTGCGGGACGCGGCCTTGATGGCGCGGCTGGCGGCGCAGGGAAAGGCGCCGACGCTGGCCGTCGTCGTGACGGTCACGGAGGCGTTCCTGCAATGCCCGAAGGCGCTGAAGCGGTCGCGCCTCTGGGACGCGGCGACCTGGCCGGAGCGGAGCGCGCTGCCGACGCTGGCACAGATGCTCCACGATCAGGTGCCGATGCCCGATGTGACCGTGGAGGCGCTGGACGCGGCCTTCGAACAGGGCTATCGGGAGCGGCTGTATTAGCCCTGATCGCAAAAGGACGAGAAGGTTAAAACACTTAGGACGTACGCAGTTCGTGAGGGAAAGCCTGCTCCACCAAGGAAAACGCATGCAACTGCGTAACTCCTACCACTGAGAGACCAAGAAGGCCAAGCGAAATCCGATTCCTTCTCTGCTTGGGTTCTTGGTCTCTTGGTAGTTTCGCAATTGGCTGAACCGGCGCGCCGCACACATCATATACTAACGCCAGGTGGGATGGCGGCGAGCGGCGGGCAGTGGGAGCGATATGGGCGCGATGGCAGAGGTGACAACCGAGCAGGCGCGCGCCATCATCCTGCGCCACGGCTACAACACGAATGCGTATGTCACGCTGCTGCCTCCGCCGTTCACCTTTTTCACCGCCCCCGGCATAGACGGCGTGATCGCCTACCAGCGGTATGGCCGCGTCTGGCTCTGCGGCGGCGAGCCGATCTGCGCGGAGGCGGACATCGTGCCGCTCACCGCCGCCTTCATGCGCGAGGCGCGACAGGCGCGCCGGACGATTGCCTTCCTCCCCACGACCCCGCGCGCGACACGCCTGCTCACCGAACGGCTCGGCTTCGACCATGTGAAGGTGGGCGAGGATAATTTCTATGACCTTCAGGCGTGGAGCGCGCGCGGCCAGAAGATGAAGCACATCCGCGCGAACATCAACCGCGCGGCGCGGGAGGGAGTCACCGTTCGCCGCTGCCACCCCGCCGATGTGACGGACGACCTCCGCGCGCAGGTGCAGCAGTTAATTGACACCTGGCTGACGACGCGGGGGATGACGGCGCTCTCCTTCCTCCTCGGTATTCATCCGTTCGCGCTGATGGAGGACCGCCGCCTCTTCCTCGCCTGGCAGGGCGAGACGGTCGTCGGCTTCCTCGCCTGCTCGCCGATCCCCGCGCGGTGCGGCTGGTATCTGGAGGACATTATCCGCGACGACGACGCGCCGGTCGGCGTGACGGAACTGCTCTTTCAGGAGACGGTCGCCGCGCTCCAGGGGGAAGGGGCGACGTGCGCGACGCTCGGCATGGCGGCGCTGGCGGATTGTGACCCGGCGCACCAGCCGCCCACCCATCGCCTCGCGGGGTGGATCTTCGCGGCGATGTACACGCGGCTGAACACGTTTTACCACTTCCAGTCGCTACGCTTTTACAAGGAAAAATTCGTTCCCGCCCACACGGAGGAGACCTCCTTCACCTGGTGGCCGCGCGGCCTCCGCCGCCCCCGCCTGATCTTCGCCGTCGCCCGCGCCCTCGACCCCGAAGGCATCCCCGCAACCCTTCTCTCCCCGATCAAACAATCCCTCACCCGGAGAATTGAACCACGAAGACACGAAGAGCACGAAGGAGAAAAAGAGTAGGAGAAAGGAAGGAGGAAAGCTAAATGCTGACTCCTCATTGTTTTACTCTTTTCTTCTCCCCCATCTTCGTGCTCTTCGTGTCTTCGTGGTTCAAATCCCGATTCTTAGCGGCGGCGGTCGCGGCGGGGGGGTGGGCCACCGTCCATCTCGTCACGCGGGCGGGCGATGGAGACATTGACGCGCTTTCCGCGCAGGTTCGTGTTACTCATCACCTGAATGACGCGCTGGGCGTCCGCGCTCGGCACTTCGACGAAGGCGAAGCCGTCGTAGATGTCAATCGAGCCGATGGACTTGCCGGGAATACCCGCCTCGTTGGCAATCGCGCCGACGAGGTCCATCGGGCGGATACCCGCCGTCCGCCCCGCGCCGATAAAGAGCCGGGTCATCCCCTGCTCCACGCCCTCCGCGTCGCCATCCAGCGTCGTGACGGCTGCCTCATCGAGCCGCTGCGCCACGTCGCCGCGCGCCATGCGGATCGCCGCCGCCGCGATGTCTAACGCATCGAACTGATCGGAGAGCGATTCGGCGATCAGCAGTTCCTGCCCCAGATTCCCTTCCTCCAGCACGCCCGTGAGCGCGGCCTTGAATGCCTCACGCCGCCGCGCCGCGACATCGGCGAGCGTCGGCAGCCGCTTGACGATGATCTGCTGCCCGATGACGCGCTCGATCATGCGGAGCGTGTAGCGCTCGCGCGGGGCGACGAGCGTGATCGCCTCGCCCGTTTTCCCGGCGCGGCCCGTCCGCCCGATGCGATGGACATACGCTTCCGGGTCGGTCGGGATGTCGTAGTTGATGACGTGGGAGACATCCGGGATGTCCAGACCGCGCGCCGCTACGTCGGTCGCGACGAGCAAATCCACCTGCCCGTCGCGGAAGCGGCGCATCACGCGGTCGCGCGTGCTCTGCGGCAAATCGCCGTTGATCGCCTCCGCCGTGTAGCCCGCGCCGCCGAGCCGCTCCGCCAGTTCGTTCGTCTCGTTCTTTGTGCGGCAGAAGATGATCGCCGATTGCGGCGTCTCGACATCGAGAATGCGGGTGAGGCCGTCGAACTTGTTGCCGCCCGGCAGTTCGTACGCCGTCTGCGCCGTGTTCGCCACGGTGACGCGGGAGACACTGACGGAGACGCGCTGCGGGTTGTGCAAATACTTGCGGGCGAGCGCGGTGATGCGCGGCGGGATCGTGGCCGAGAAGAGCGACGTCTGCCGCTCCTCTGGGATCGCCTCGAAGATGAATTCGATGTCCTCCACGAAGCCCATGTCGAGCATTTCGTCCGCTTCATCGAGGGCAACCATCTTCACATTCGAGAGGTCGAGCGTGCCGCGCCGCATGTGATCCATGATGCGTCCCGGCGTGCCAACGACGATCTGCACGCCGTGCGAGAGGGCGCGTAGCTGGCGGTCAATCGGCTGGCCGCCGTAGATCGGCAGCGTCGTCGCGTGGTGATAGCGGCCGAGCTGGTGCATCGCTCCGGCGACCTGAATCGCCAGCTCGCGCGTCGGGCAGAGGACGAGCGCCTGCGGGTCGCGAATCTCGCGGTCAATCCGTTCGAGCATCGGCAGGGCGTACGCCGCCGTCTTGCCCGTACCGGTTTGCGCCTGCGCGATGACATCCTTCCCCGCAAGCATGAGCGGGATCGTGCGCGCCTGAATCGGCGTCGGCTCCTCGTAGCCAACATCGGAGATCGCTTTCAGCGTCTCAGGCGTGAGGCCGAGATCGGCAAAGGTGGGCAGCGGCGCGGCCTCGGCGGGCGACTCCTGGGCGGGCGGGGCTTGATCGCCCATCGCCAGATTCGTCTCCGTCTGGCGGCGCGGACGGCGCGGCCCGCCACTACTCGGACTGGGCCGACGCGGGCGAAAATCATCACTGGGGGAACGGGAAGACATGCGTGCGTACTCCTTGCATAGCCTACCCCCTGCCCCCTCCCGACACGGGAAGGGGGATTTGGCTCTCTCCACACGATGCGTCGGTTGCGCGCGGGGGGTAGCGGTTCGTCATATCTAGTATCCCACACCGTGCCAAATTGTGGGGGGGCACCTCACCCCCCAGCCCTCTCTCCGTCAAGCGTCGAGCGTGCATCGAAGTCGGTTCGACCGTTATCGCCTCTTAACATCGCGAGTAAAGGAACGGAATTGTTGCGCTATACTCCGTCATACACCTGTGTTTTCTTGCTCCCCTCTCCGTCACGCGGAGAGGGGTCGGGGATGAGGTTTCCCATGCACATCGCGCCCACGCACAAAGCGTTCGATGCCTACGAAACGATGCTCGCGGACTATCGCGAACGCAAGGTGACAAACGAGGGCGCGGTGCGCTTCGCCTTTCAGACGCTTCTGACGACGCTCGCGCCCGCCCGGTGGAACGTCCTCGGCGAGCAGACGATGCCGAGCGGTATCCGCATGGACGCGATCATCAAGGACGGCTACAACCTGACACGCGGCTACTGGGAGGCGAAGGACACGGCGGACGATCTCGACGAGGAAATCCGCAAGAAGACGGCGAAGGGCTACCCGCTCACCAACATCATCTTCGAGGACACACGCCGCGCCGTC
>JAICJW010000365.1 GCA_025928215.1 Chloroflexia bacterium
CCGCTTCGAGCAGGGGGTGGATTGGAGCGGACTGGAAGCCGAACGGATCGCTCGCTGGTATCGCCAGCTGCACATCTTCCTCTACCCCTTCTACTACATCGAGGACGGCATCGCCCAACTGGGGGCAGTGCAGGTCGGGCGCAACAGTCTGACCGATCAGGGGGAGGCGCTGGCGGCGTACCGGCGGGCGCTGGCGCTGGGGGGGACGAAACCGTTACCGGCGTTATTCGAGGCAGCGGGGGCGCGATTGGCGTTTGACGCGGAGACGATGGGGGGGCTGGTGACGCTCATCGAGGAGCAGATCGCCGCCCTTGAAGCGTAGCGGGTATACAGCGTGGAAAGCGGAGGGGATTGTTATGGCATCGCAACGCTATGTCCAACCCGACTGGTTCACCAGGCGCGTCTTTAATCCATTCGTCGCCCTGCTGACGCGCCTCGGGATCAGCGTCTATGGCTCGCGGGTGCTCGCGGTGCGTGGCCGCACGAGTGGCGAGTGGCGGACGACGCCAATCAACCTGCTCGTCCACGACCACGAGCGCTACCTCGTCGCGCCGCGCGGCGTCACCCAATGGGTACGCAATATCCGGGTGAGTAGCGAGGGCGAACTACGGGTCGGACGCCGAACCGAGCCAATTCATGTCGCGGAAGTATCGGATGATGAGAAGCCGGCCGTATTGCGCGCCTATCTTCACCGCTGGAAATTCGAGGTTGGGCAATTTTTCCAGGGGGTCGGCCCCGACGCATCCGAGCAGGAGTTGCGCCGCATCGCGCCGGATTATCCGGTTTTCCGCATCCTTCCGAAGCGCTGACGCGACGCGATGCGGAAGCCCGGGTATCTGTTCAGAGATGCGAGGAGGGGCTATGCCGCCGGAAACACACAGCCCTGAACCGGACACATCAACCTGACCCGGGGAAGGCCAGAAACCGCACCTCAGGGTAGTCGTTTGCGGGACCGTTCAACAAAGACTCGCTCGTGCCCTTCAGATAGCGATCGAAGAACGCTGTCACGTACGCGGATGTGATCCTCAGCCCTCGACCACCGTCTATGGAGCCGATCATACCCAGCAGCCTGGGCAGAGGCGAGAAGGTCAGCGCAAGATCCGCGAAGTTGAAATGCTTCGCGCCCTGTATCTCCAGCGCGTAATGGTCTGTTGGCTCACTGTTGATGATTGCTGCGGCGCTCTTGAGCTCGTTTTGACAATCCGAGCCCGAGCTACCTTCGGCACACTCATCCCCACGCAGAAAGAGAAACGGTCTCCTCAGCCCCGTCTGCACCACGTTCCCGTAGGGTGTACCGTCGAGATTCGCGCCCGCCGTGCAGCGCGAATCCTCACTACAGACCTCGGCAGCGGTAGCGCCTCCGAAGGAGTGGCCGAACACTCCCATCCGAGCGACGTCCATGTGGCCCGCAAGCATGCTTCCCGCCTGGTTCTCCAGATCCACGATACGATCCATCACGAATCGCGTATCCCGCGTCCAGACGTTGATCAGTTGTTCGGGCGCCATCCCATCTCTCGCGGCATTGACCGAAGCGACCATCCGACCGTCCGGGAAGACCACATCCGTGCTGTCCGTAGGGAAGATACCCACGACAATATAACCGTGGCTGGCTACATCTTCCAGCAGCGTGGTGTAGTCAAAGGGTTTTTTCCCCAAACCCGGCTCGAACACCAACACCGGATAGCTCCCTGGGGCTGGGCTTGCGTCCGTAGCCGCGTGGGCATGCACACGATCGGGATTCTGTTGCAGCCACGAACCGATGCCCTGCTCCTTCTCGTAGAGGTTCGCCCATTGCTGTGGTAAATAGGGAATGGTCCCTGTGTACTGATTGGAAAGCGACGGATACCATACCCAAACCGGCAGCTCCCGATGTTTCAGCGACGTGGAGAACGGGTCCACTCGGCTCTGATCCGTCCAATCGAAGGCCGTGCGACTGACCGAGTACTGACCGGTAGGCGCTGGAAGTGTAACCGAACGGCTGCGGGCAACTCCCAACCATACTCCCAGTCCCACGATCACGATCACGCATAGTGGAATGCCCACAAACAGCAGCTTGAGCGCAAACCGGCGCAACCGCAGCCGACGTTTCACCTGTCATCCTCCACATAGGACGCTGCCATCATGGACGCTTTCCGATCTCTATAACACCGGCGCCGCCACGTATGTGACCGACGAAAGCCCGGATACGCCTGCTTGACAGATATGGTAGCGCGGCGTACGGTGCATCTATCACGAACGTCTCACAGAGAAGGGGCCGAAGTTGCGACCCGGTCCGAATTTATCGCTTGTGGCCATCGAAGCCATTCGCGGCAAGGAGTCGGGAGGATACCGCACATGAGCGACCGCACGGCGCGAGAGGCGAAACTGACACGGCGAGGCTTTCTCGGTGGCGTCGCGGCAAGCGCGGCGGCGGCCATCCTCGCGGCCTGTGGCGGCAGTAGTAGTCCGACCGCCACCACTGCGCCGAAGGCCGCATCCACAACCGCCGCGACGACTGCCAGTGGTGCTACCACGACCACCGCGACGCAGGCGGTCACGAGTGGAAGCGCGGTATCCGGGACTGCGGCGGCGACGAGTGCCCCCACGGCGGGGAGTGCGGTCGCGGGGACGCGTGTCACGACGGGAAGCGCGGTCGCGGCGTCCGGCCCGGTTGGCACCCTCGCACCGCCCGCGCCGGACAAATTCAAGGGGCAAACGCTGACGATGCTCTCCCGTCAGGAATACTTCATGGGCGAGCAAACGGCGTTCGACGTCGAACTGCAAGCCTGGTCGAAGTCAACCGGCGCCTCGATTGATAACACCCATATCAACCAGGATCAGGGTGATTTCGCCCCGCGGCAGGATGCCGCCGTCAAAGGAGGATCCGTGCAGGATATGTGCTACTGCACGGGGCTGGTCTCCCAATGGCAGCAATTGGGCGACATTACGGATGTGTCGGATGTCGTAGCGGAAATCCAGCGGGCGTATGGGCCGGTCGAGGATTACCTCAAGTCAAGTCTCTTCATTGACGGCAAGTGGTGGGGCATTCCCTATTACTCCAATGTGACCGCAACCTTCCTGCGTAAGGACTGGCTGGATGCGAAGGGAATCAAGGTCGCGGATGTCAAAACCTTCGAAAATGCCCGCGATATCGCGCTGGAAATCTCCGATCCTGCCAAAAATCAGTTCGGTTGGGGCATCACCTGGAACCGGAGCGGCGACGGTAATTACCTGATCACGAGCGTCCTCAATTCCTACGGCGGCGCGGTCTACAGCGATGACGGGGCAAAGGTCGTCTTTAATTCGCCGGAGACGGTTGCCGCGATCTCTTTTCTGGCGGACCTCTACACGAACGCGAAATACCGGAATATGTTGCCGCCGGGCGTCAATGGCTGGACCGACCCGAGCAACAATCAGGCATGGCTGGCAGGCATCATCGGCTTCACCCAGAACGCCTACACGCTCTATGCGCAGAGCAAGGCGGACAAGAATCCGGTCTATGACAAGACGGCGGTCATCCCCGGCCTCATTGGCCCCGGCACGGAACAGGTAATCCCCAACCCCGGCTACGGCACCTTCGTGATCTTCAAGGGCGCGAAGAACCCGGAGCTCGCCAAAGCGACCGCGAAGTACATGATCGGAGAGACCGTGCTCCTGGACGTAGCGAAGCAAGCCAACGGCATCGTCATGCCGGCCTACAAGAAGCAATGGGATGCCGATCCCTTCTGGACACAGGGCGACCCGTCGTTCGCCGCGCTCCGGACGCTCATCGAGGGGCCATTGCCGATTACGAGCAAGGCCGGATACCATTTCCCGCAAGCGCCGAGTGGCGCCGGGAACGCGGTCTCCAGCCAGTACGTGCTGCCCGATATGATGGGGGATATCGTCCTGAAGGGGACGAAAGTGACGGATGCCGTCAAGACGGCGAACGACCGGATGGTGCAGATCTTCAATCAGTTCGGCAACAAGCAATGACCCTTGCGAGATGGACAGTCTCGGTGTATATCTTGGAGCATAAGAGACCCTGCGCTGTGCGTGATGCCTCCATTATGCCATTGAGCCAATACTTCAATGTGCGGGAGCCAGAACCCATCAGGAGCGAGGCCGCCGGTGAGCAACCGGCGTTACCATTCCCGGTGGCGGGGCGCCCACCTGCCTCGGCAGGTTCAGAGCAAAACGAGGCACACGGCAGCGCGGGGCCACTCTCCAGAGGGCTAAGGACTGATGACTGAGGACGAAACATGGAGGAGACGCACCCGACCGTAGTCCTTAGTCCTCAGTCCTTTTCGCTTCACTTGGTGCATGGCGATGACGCGAAGGCGGCGCGGGAGATTGTCGCGCGGCTGCGGGCGGCACATGCGGAATCCGATCCCAGTGGCTTGAACACGACGATCCTCGAAGGGGACACCGCGACGGTAAGCGCGGTCATGACGGCGTGCGACGCGCTCCCCTTCTTCGGCAGCGGTCGGTTCGTGCTCGTGCGCGGGCTCATTGGCCGCTATCTTCAACCGGCGGAAGGGCAGCGCGGGCGACGCAAGGCGGCGGACTTCGACGCGCTGCTGCCATTGGCGGCTTTTCTCCGCACGATGCCCGCGACAACGACGCTCGTCTTCTGGGAATCAGGCACACTGAATC
>JAICJW010000136.1 GCA_025928215.1 Chloroflexia bacterium
CATCCGGGCGTGCGCCGCGCGCGAGTTCCACCGCCCACGCCGCCGCGAAGACATCGCCCGCGCCCGTTTCGTCGCGCACCGCGACGGGGAAGGTCGGGACGCGTGTCGTGATATCGCCCTGAAGAATGTCCACGCCCAGCGGGCCATCGGTGATGGCACCCAATCCATGCCGCGCCACCCGCCGGACAGCCATCTCCGCCGCGTCGCGCTCCTCGACGGAGATAATCATCGCGCTGAGGCGGTCGAGCAGGCGATCTGGGAGCGTGAGCGGGACGTGCCGGACGGGTGAGGGGAGTGTATCCCATCGGCGCAGCCACCCCTGCGGGGTCGCGATTGTCCATCGCTGCTCCCGGTCCGCACCGAGCGCTTCCGCCCACGCATCCGCGGGGAGCTCGTCCGCGATCGGGCCGAGATGGAGGATCGTCGCGCGGCGCCACGCGGCCGGCAAAGCGTCCGGGGGGATGGGCCCGGCCCACGCGTGGAGGATCTGCTTCCGCCCGGCGGGTGTCGGGATATTCTCGAAGGTTGTAGTCGCCGTTGCGCGAAGGATATGGATCGCGAATGACCCGTCGAATGGGGCGAGGGCGGCAGCAATCGCCGCCGGATCGCCCGCCGTGAGGATGCCAACGCGCATTCCCATGCGAGCGGCCGTCAGCGCGCCGTAGAGCACCGTCCCCCCGGGCAGGAACGATCCATCCGGCTGCACGTCCAGCGCACAATGCCCCACCACGATATAGTCGGGGGAATATGCCACAGAAGAAACCTTAAACCGCAGAGACGCAGAGAACGCAGAGTCGGGAAGAGAAAAAAGACCTGCTCAGACCCGCCATCTTTTCTCCTCTGCGTGCTCTGCGTCTCTGCGGTTTGATCCCGTATTCGATTCCGATTCTGATCATCGTGGGTAGATGACGACCTTACGGGCCTCGCCCTCGCCCTGGCTCTCGGTATAGACGTCCGGGTGCTCGCGTAGCGCGAGATGGATGACGCGGCGCTCGTTCGGTGGCATCGCTTCGAGTGGCAGCGGACGATGGCTCTGCGCGACGCGTTCCGCCATTCGATCTGCCAGGCCGAGCAGCGCTTCCTCGCGCCGCCGCTTATAGCCGCCGACATCGACAACGACGCGATTGAAGCCGCCGACGCGCTTATTGACGAGCAGCGTGACGAGATACTGGAACTGCTGAAGCGTGTCCCCGCGCCGCCCGATCAGCACGCCGAGGTCCGGGCCGACGATGTCCACGCCGACGGTCGGCGGCTCACCTGGCTCCATCTCAATCGGCGGATCGAGCGGCCGCACGGCGGCTTGCAGACCCATCAAGTCCACGAGGTCCTCGGTGATCTCCTGCGCGACAGCGAGGAGCGCGGCATTGTCCTCGACGTTGCCCCGGCCATCTTCCACTTCCTCCGGCTCGCGGCGATTACCGGGTGGGGCAACCTCGCTACGGACATTGCCGGGTGGTGGGGCATCGGTGCGGACATTGCCGGAAACGGTCCCCATCGGCAGCGGAATGACGCGCACCAGCGCCTCATCCACATCGTGGATCGTCGGGTCTTCGAGCACTTCGATCTCGACTTGATTGTAATTGAGATTCAACTGCTGCAAGGCGAGGCGCACCGCCTCATCCACCGAACTCGCGGCGATCTCAACGGCGCGCTGTGCGGGCTGTTCCCCATTATCCCGACCGAGTGAGCGACCCCTTCGACCCATTGGTTGCCGTCCTTGCATGCGCTAACTCCCTCCGCTGCCCGTTTGCTCGCCGATCGAATCAGGCCCGGGCCGGACCGTTTTACTCTTCCGGGGGGCGGGCGGCGGCATCTTTCGCGCACTGTCCGCCGTGCCAATCGCCTTATTGGCCGTGCGGGACTGCGCGCCCTTATTGCGCGCGCCGCGCCGGTTCGCCCCATCGGCGCCGTTCGTCTCGGTCGTGCTATCCGCTTTCGCGCGCTGCTGCGGCGTCGAAGTACGGTTACCGCTGATGCTCAAAGTCGAACCGGGCCGTGGGCGACCGTCCGGCCCGAGGCGCTGTGGCTTCACGGCTGCTTCATTCGTATCGCTCTTGGTCTCTTCCGGGTCCGTCTGCCGCTGCTGCTGTGCCGCCATGCCCTGGTGCATGAACTGCTGCAAGCGCGACGGTTTCTTGTTCGTCACGGGCTTAAGCACCCGTGGCTTCTCCACCTTCGCCGGCAAGAAGGGGAAAATATCGGAGAGCGAACCCCAGCCGGTGATGAAATATTGCTGACAGGCGCTGAAGACTGCCTGCACCGCCCAGTAGAGGACCATCGCGGAGAGGAAGTTCCAGCCGAAGACGAGCACGAGACAGGTCGAGACGGAAATGAGCGTGCTTTGCAACTTCGTCTGCTGATCTTGCTGCGCGCGCTTCGCGGCGTTCGGCAGCGACATGCGCGTCTGGATGACCTGAAAGACGAAGGCGAGAAAGACGAGGATGCGCAGGTGATCCGCGACCCCTTCGTTGGCCGTGAGGTCCTTCACCCAGAGGAAGCCGAAATGGCCGGACCAGTGCCCCGGTTCGGAGACGAGGCGCATCGCCTGATAGACGACGAGGAAGACCGGCAACTGAATCAGCACCGGCAGGCACCCGGCGAGCGGGTTGATGCCGTATTCCTGATAGACGCGCATCTGCTCCTGCGCGAAGGCCTGCTTGTCGTCCTTATATTTCTTCTGCAGGTCCTTGATGATTGGCGCGACATCCTGCATTGCCTTGGACGACTTGATGGACTTGAAGGTCAGCGGGGCGAGCAGGAGTTTGATGAAGATAGTGAAGATAATGATCGTCACGCCCAGATTGCCCCCGGTCGCGGTGCCGAGCGTCTGGATAAATCGTGCGACAAGGGTGATCGCGGGGCCAATAAGCGGTAAGCTGTACACGGTTAGCCCTCCGTCAGGGAGTGCCCCGGCGCATGTGGCGTGAGGGCGGTAAAGGAGTTCGGAGTTCGGAGTTCGGAGTTCGGAGCGAGAGGATCCGTCTCCCGTGATCCACGGCTTTCGCCTTCCGTTTGTTGACCCGCCCGCTTCGTCACGTCAGGCACCGGGTCATAGCCGTGGCCGCCCCACGGGTTGCAGCGCAGGACGCGCCAGATTGCCATCGCGCCGCCCCGGATGACACCATAGCGCGCGATCGCCTCGTATCCATATTCGGAGCATGATGGGACGAATCGGCACGATGGCGGCAATACCCGCGAGATCGTGCGCTGATAGAGGCGAATGACGAAAAGGGCGAGCCATCTCATGCCGGTTGCGCCTCCTCCGCGAGCAGCGGGGGCGCGGGCAGAAACAGCGTCGCGCGGCGTAACAGCATGCGAACAACCTCGCACACATCGGCGTAGGAATGCCCGACGATTGGCGGGCGGGCGATAAAGACGACGTCATACCCGGAAACCAGCGGCCCCACCTCTTTCGGCGTCGTACGTACCGCCTCGCGCAGGAGCCGCTTGACGCGATTGCGTACGACCGCGCCGCCTACCCGCTTCGAGACAGAGAATCCATACCGGTTGTGCGGCAAGTTGTTTGGCAGCGTACACAAGATGGCGAACGGGTGCGCCCAGGATCTGCCCTGTTTGCGAACGCGGCGAAAATCGGCGTCATACGTGAGGCGAAGGGCGCGTTCCATTGCGGTGCCGATGCTCCTCGCGCTATTTCTCGCGCACGACCTTATAGGAACGCTTGCCAATGACGAGCTCGCCCACCGCCAGCTTCGCCCGACCCTTCCGGCGGCGCGCTGCGAGCACCTGCCGCCCATCCTTCGTCGCCATGCGCGCGCGAAAGCCGTGGACGCGCAGGCGCGGGATGCGCTTTGGTTGCCATGTCCGCTTGACCACCTGATTTCCTCCCAATGATGACTGACGCGCCGCCGTAAACGCATACCTACGCGAACGAGCGGGCACGGGTAACGCTCATGCAGGATCGAACCCGCTTCTTCAGGGAAACGAGCCACGCAAGTATAGGGTGCGAACGGGTGTGTGTCAATCTACGCCCTTCCTTGCCGCCCGTTGCCTACTGCCCGCTTCCTACTGGTTTGACTTGCGAAATGCTCCACGATTCAGTATGATAGCCGGGTGGAGTAGATTGAAGGCTTGCTAACTGCGCTCGTGTTCGCAGGGTCGCTCTCGTTATGTCCGTCGAATCCTTGCCGGGTACGCACCGAACCTCTCCACAGGCGGTCGTTTGTTGTTGTCTGATGGCCGGGGGCCATCGAGGAGGTTCCGGTGAGTTTCACGGACAAGGTTTTGACATGCCGCGATTGCGGCGAGCAGTTCACCTGGACTGCGGGCGAGCAGGAGTTTTATCAGAGCCGTGGGTTGCTGAATCCACCGACGCGCTGCCCGAGTTGCCGCGCCTCACGCAAGTCCGCGCAAGGCGGCGGCGGTGGTGGCGGTGGGTATAGCACCCGCAGCAGCTACGGGAATGACGGCGGCTACGGTGGCGGTGGTGGCGGCGGCTACAGCGGTGGTGGTGGCGGGTACAGTGACCGCCCGCCGCGTCAGATGTTCGACGCCGTCTGTGCGGACTGCGGCCAGACGACGCAGGTGCCGTTCCAACCGCGCGGTGATCGCCCGGTCTATTGCCGCGACTGCTTCCAGAAGCGGCGGGCCAGCGGTTATTAATCTTCAATCGCGATAGCCAGTGGTCAGTCGGGGCACCTATCATGGGTGCCCCTTTTGCTGTCGCGTGAACTGAACTGAAGCCTACGCCACCGGAGTCGTGCGTCCGTCAATGACTTCAATTTCCTGCTTGCCGCTCTGATTGACGAGTTCCCACTGCGAGATGTCGCCTTCGCGCCAGAAGCGCAGATGCAGACGTGCGTCGCCGACGCGCAGGTTGCTGAGATCGAGGGTCGGCAGCCATTCCGGTAGGGTCGGGGAGACGACGAGGCGATTGTGGGGCGCGTCCGCCGTGATGCCAAGCAGGGCGCGGAGTAGCATGAAGATCGTGCCCGCCGCCCATGCTTGGGGGATGTTCGCACCGAGATACTGAATGGGGAAACTCGTCTGTTCGCGCCGCAATCCGGCGAAGAGTTCCGGCAAGCGGTAGCGGTCGAACCCGGATTGTGCGTCGAGGGTCGCCTTCGCGATCCGGTGCAGCCCCGCCGTGTTTCCGTATCGCTGCATGCCCGCCGCGATGATCGCGTTGTCGTGCGGCCAGACCGAGCCGAGTTGGTAATCGAACGGATTGAAGGCCGGATTGAGGTCGCTGAGCGTCCTGATCCCCCAGCCGCTGAACATATCCGGCGCGAGGAGGCGCGCGATCACCCGCTCCGCGCGGTCAGGGGGGACGATGCCGCTCCAGAGGCAATGCCCGGCATTCGACGCAATCGAGCGGACAAGCTGCTTCTCCGGCCCGCCGAGCGCGAAGCCGTACGTTCCCTCCTCCTCGATCCAGAAGACCTCATTGAAGCGCTGCTTGAGAGTCTCCGCCTCCGCGCGCAACTGCGCGGCGCGTGCGTCCTCCCCGAGGACGGTGTAAACATCCGCCATGCGCCGCTTCGCGTCGTAAACGTAACCCTGCAACTCGCAGGTGCCGATCGGCAGGGCGACCTGCGCGCCATCCGGCCAGACGAGAGCATTGCCCGCATCTTTCCATGCCATATTGTGGTACCCGAGCGACGAGCGCGTCTGGTACTCCTGAAATCCGTCGCCGTCGAGGTCGCCATACCGATCAATCCATTCCAGGCAGCGTTCGGCAACATCCCGATAGCGGTCGAGAAGGCCCGCGTTACCTGTCCAGAGGTATGTTTCGTGGAGCGTGATGAGGTAGAGCGGCGTGGCATCGGCGGTGCCGTAATACGGCGTATGGGGGATTTTATGGAAGTGCGCCAGTTCGCCGAAGCGGATCTCGTGCGGTATTTTGCCCGGCTCGGCGTCGCGCCAGTCGTCCATCGCGGTCGCCTGATGCTCCGCCAGCCGCTGCAACGATCCGAGCGCGAAGGGGTGGTGAATCATCATCGTTTGCAATGAGGCGATCAGGCTATCACGCCCAAAGATCGTCACGTACCACGGCACGCCCGCCGCCGGGATCCACGCATCCTCCGAGTAATCCTGATCGTAGATGCGCAGCGCGCCCATGTCGTCAATGGACTGGTCGTAGGAGTGGTTGAAATGGATGTTGCCGCTCGTGCAGTCCGCCGTGACGCTCTTCCATCGCTCCTGCATCGCCCGCATATGCCCACTGATGCCGACGGGTTGCTCCAGATCATTCACGGGATCGCGGACATCGGCACCGAAGATCGGTATATGCTCCGCCTCCGCGTGCCACGATTCCTGCGGGGCGAGCGCGATATCGAAGAGGATGCGACCGTTCGAGAAGCGCGGCTCGGTCGTCGTGTGGTGCAGGCGGTAGAGGAAGCGCCGGTGGAAATCGTCATGATGATACGTATTGAGGAGCGTGCAACGGCGATCATCCCAATAGGAGCGGATAATGCCGCGATCCACGATGCGGTGCGCACGAACATCGAAGATGTCCGCGAAATCGGAGCGGATAATGATCTCGAACTGGAATGCTACGGGTGTGAGGTTATAATTCGTGATCGTGATCTCCTCGCAGACGCCGTGGCCGATCTCCCGCTCGACCATCATGCCGAGGGCGCGCACCGGGAGAATACCCGCCGCAGTCTCGATCGCGGGGCTTGTGTAGTACCAGCAGGCGGCGGAGTACGAGATCGCGCCGCCGTTGAGGAGCGTCCACGGCGAGCGGTTGATGCCGAATGCGTAATGGCTCACGAACCGCGTGTCCTGCGCGAAAAGGCCGAGTTCGCCCCCCGCCTCGATCGTGCCGTCCTCGCGCGTGACAAGAAAGGTGCTGCTCTGGTTGATCGTGACCACCGATGGCCCGACGCGAACTTCCATACCCATAGATGCCTCGATTTCCCATCATCTCTTTCCTATTCCGCGAACATTCTCTGCAAGAGCGATACCGCCCCGGCGCGAGCGGCGCGGCCCATTGTGTTCGATTGTCCATTCTCCGCGTTGCGATGCGCTATTCCTTGTGGCAGCACTCTTGCATTGAGGAGAAGGATACGAATGTCGCTCATGCGACTGCGAGGGTCATAATGGTCATAATGATAGACGAGACAGACAACAACCAGGATGCCGAACATGCCGAATTGATTGACATGCGCACCCATCTCACGGTCGCGATGCTTGCCGCCTCGCAGTTGAACCGGAAGACGCAGCACTTGCCCGAGGTGATGCACCTCCAGGATTACCTCGATCAATCGCTGAAATCGCTCGTTGAGGATGTCGGCAAGGTGGATGCGCTGGTCGCGCAAGTCGAAGAATGTGCGCCCCCTATGGTGAGGCAGCCGCGTGGCCACCTCGTGCCACGGCTCTTCCGGTGGATCGGAAGCAGTGTGATGCATGGCGTCCACAGTTTCTGCGTCCGACTGCACTACCGGCGCTACTCGCAGGTCGTGGCGCCACTGGTCTCCCGGTAGCCGCCGCGATCATTCACTCCCCATTGTCTCGCCACCGTACCTTTTCCGGTGTAATCCGGCAGACAATTTCCTCCTTGATATAGTCGCGTTGCGCGAACCGTGTGCCCGCACGCTCGCCGAGATAGCGGATCGCCATCTCGCGCGGCTTCACGCCATCCTCGCCACTCTCCAACCGCGCCCATCCTTGAATCGCCACGTAGGTGTAGCCGCTCTCGTCCATCACGACGAACATGACGCGGGGATCGCGCCGGATATTGCGCGTCTTCGGGCCAGACGGCGGAATAACCAGCCAGAGTTCGTCGCCTTCCCGCGCATACCAGACCGGCGTCAGAAGCGGCGATCCATCGGCATTCGTCGTTCCCAGCATCCCGACGCGCGGTATATCGAGCAGCGCGCACATTTCGTCAGTGAACAACGTACCTACCCCCTGCCCCTCCCGAAACGGGAAGGGGAACCGTGCGCATGGTATGCGCCCTCGATCGCTCCATTCTGCCCCTTCCCTGCCGAGAGAAGGGGCGGGGGTTAGGCATGCAGCGCTCGGATCGCCTCGACCGCGCCACCCTCGACGCACTCCTTCGCAACGCGGATCGCGTTGCGGATGGCGCGGGCATCGGAGCGTCCGTGCGCGATTACCGCGACGCCATCCACGCCGAAGAGGAGCGCGCCGCCCTCACGCGAAGGGTCGAGTTCATCTCGCAACGCGCGGAAGGCCGGGCGGAGCAGCGCGGCGAAGGCTTTGCGCGGCAGGCTCTTCGTCAGTTCCCGCCGCAGGATCGCGCCCATGAATGCGGCCGTTCCCTCGGCGGTCTTCAAAGCGACATTGCCCGTGAAGCCGTCGGTCACGCAGACATCGCATGTGCCCTTCGGCAAATCCTTCCCCTCAACATTGCCGATGAAGTGAAGCTCCGGCGTCGTTTTCAGGAGTTGGTGCGTCTCCTGGACGATCTTTGTCCCCTTCGTTTCCTCCTCACCGGAGGAGAGGAGGCCAATCCGCGGGCGCGCGACGCCGCGCACCGTACGCATATAGATACTCCCCATCTGGGCAAATTGGATCAGATAGTCTGGATGCACTTCGGTGTTCGCCCCGGCATCAATCAGGAGGAGGTCGCCGGTCAGCGTTGGCATGATCGCGCCAATCGCCGGGCGGTCAATGCCCGCGATCCTGCCGAGATGGAAGAGCGCCGAAACCATCGTCGCACCGCTGTTCCCCGCCGAGACCATCGCGGCGGCGGAACCCTCCTTGACCGCCTTCATCGCGACATTGATGGATGCCTGCGGCTTGCGGCGGACGGCCTGCGCGGGGTGTTCATCCATCTCGACTTCATCGGGCGCTGCGATGATGGGGAGCGACAATCCGGCGGTCGCATGCTTCGCCAGTTCGGCCTCGATCCGCTCCGTCCGCCCGACGAGCGCGACCGTGATGCCGAAGTCCTTCGCGGCCTGTACGGCCCCCGCTACATTCGGCCCTTCCCCTTCATCCCCGCCCGTGCAATCCACCGCCACCGTCATCCCCACCGCCATACCACTCCTCACTGAAAACAAATGAACCGCGGAGACGCAGAGGCCACGGAGAAGGGGAGAGGAAAAAGAAGTATGAAAGGAGCGACACCCTCGTTTTCGCTCTTCTCTTGTTTCCTCTCTGCGTCCTCTGCGGCTCTGCGGTTCAATCCGGTTCTACCTATTCAGGCTTTGCAGGGCCATGGCGACGGCGCCGACGAGCGGGGCGTCCGCTTTCAGTTCGGCGGGGGCAATGCGGGCGGCGCGACCGGGTACGTCCATCGCGTACTGGCGGATCGTCGAACGGAGTGGCTCGAAGAGGAGCGCTCCCGCCTCCGCCACCTGCCCGCCGACGATGATCACGCCGGGATTGAGCGTCGTAACGAGATTGGCGAGCGCGAGGCCGAGCATCCGCACTGCCTCATCCACCGTCTCCCGCGCGGCGCGGTCGCCATCGCGCGCCGCCTCGAAGACCTTCTTCGCTGTCAGTGCACTGCCGGTAAGCAGGGCGCTCTCGCCGCCCGCTGCGATGGCCCGCTCCCGTGCGTGCTGCGTGATCGCCCGCGCCGAGGCATATGCCTCAAGCCGACCCGGCCGTCCGCCACCCTGGTACGCGTCCGGGTTGACGATCACGTTGCCGATCTCGCCCGCCGTCGTCGTCACGCCCTGCTGCAACTGTCCGTTGAGGATGATGCCGCCGCCAACACCGGTGCCGAGGTGGACGTAGATGATATGCTCCTCGCCCCGGCCCGCGCCGAAGATCGCCTCGCCGAGGGCGGCGGCGCGGGCGTCGTTGTCGAGGAAGGTCGGCACCTTCAGATCGTTCTCGAGCACGGCGGCAATCGGCAGATTGTCGTAGCCTGGCGTGCGCGGCGAATAGCGGATCACACCCCGCCCGGCGTCCACCGGCCCGCCGAAGGCGACGCCGATGCGGACGACGCGATCCATCGGGATGTTCGCCTTCTTCAGCGTCTCAGTGACGAGGTTCCGCAACCGCAGCCGCAGATCGTCCGCCGAGAGTGAGGCGTCGCCCTCGACCGGCGTGCGCTCGACGATCTGACCGCGTAGGTCGGCCACCGCCACGCGCTGCCCGCGCCCGGAGACCTCGATGCCCACGACGTACCCTCCGGTGGCGAGCACCGAGTCCCACTGGCTGCCGAGATCGAAACCCCGCAGCGAATCGTCTCCGTCGTCGGCCCACTCCGATTGCATAGGCCCTCCGGGCGGTCGTGAGTAACGAGTCGTGAGTAACGAGCAATACGGTGATGCTCCTTGCATTGTACACGAACCCGCATGCGTGGCGCTGTGCGACAATCAAACGAGCATGCAGACACATGACGCGGGCGATCAACCAGCACAGCGACGTAGCGAAGGGGGGAAC